>JAAXUL010000011.1:0-4839 GCA_013336035.1 Chloroflexales bacterium | reverse complement strand
GACCTCTGGCTGCGCGACCTCGGCGAACTCCGCCGGCTCGAGCCTCTCGCGGAGGACGCCGAGTTCCGGCGGCAATGGCGCGAGGTGAAACTCCGGGCCAAACGCTCCCTGGCCGCCCTCGTTCCGCAGCTGGCCAACCTCGCCACCCAGGCGCCGGGGCTGCGCGCCATCGCCAAGCTCGTGGCCGGCGTCGCGCCCGAGCGCGCGGTGCCCGCCTTCGCGCCCGAGACCTTCAAAGCCTGGTTCCGCCGCCATCGCCGCGAACGCGGCGCGCTCGAAGCCCCGAAGGGCCGCGTGATCCTCTGGCCCGACACCTTCAACAACCACTTCCACCCCGCCACGGCCGCGGCCGCTGTGGAGGTGCTGGAGGCCGCCGGCTACGCGGTGGACGTGCCCGACCAGTGGCTCTGCTGTGGCCGTCCACTCTATGACTACGGCATGCTCACCCTGGCAAAGAAGCTGCTACAAGAGATCATCGCGGCCCTGCGCGACGACATCCGCGCCGGGACGCCCCTGATCGGCCTGGAGCCGAGCTGCACCGCGGTTTTCCGCGACGAGCTGGGCAACCTCTTTCCCCACGACGAGGACGCCCGGCGCCTGTCCCGCCAGACCTACACCCTCGGCGAGTTCCTCGCCAGGGAGGGCTACGCGCCGCCGCAGCTCCACGCGCGAGCCGTCGTTCACGGCCACTGCCACCACAAGGCGATCCTGGGCATGGACCACGAGGAGGCAGTGCTTGGTGGGATGGGGCTCTCAGTCGAAGTCCTCGATAGCGGCTGCTGCGGGATGGCCGGCTCGTTCGGCTTCGAGCGCGGCGCCAAGTACGACCTGTCGGTGCGGCGTGGCGAGCAGCTGCTACTGCCGAAGGTGCGCGAGGCGGCGCCCGACACGCTCATCATTGCCGACGGCTTCAGCTGCAAGGAGCAGATCGCCCAGGGCACGGGACGGCGTGCCCTGCACCTGGCCCAGGTGCTCCAGCTTACTCTGCACATGGACGGCGGCCTCCCGCTCGGCCCCTACCCGGAGGAGCGCGCCGAGGGACTGCACCGGCCGCGGGCCTGGCCCGCGCTGGCGCGCTCGCTGGCCGTCGCCGGGATAGGCACGTTGGTGGTGGGCGGCGCCCTGGGATGGGCGACCCGGCAGCTCATCAAGGGCGCAAAGGTCTGAGCGCCACTATGCCCCGCGCTCTGGCGCGGGATCACGTATGGGGAGGAGATTTCAAATGCAGTTCAAGCCAATCAGCTGGCGCGGCAACCGGAGCCTGGTGGCCATCTTCGATAAGGACGAGGAGCTGCTCGCCGGCCTGCAGCAGCTGGCGGAGGAGCAGAACTTGACCGCCGCCTCGTTCACCGGCGTCGGCGCCTTTAGCCGCGTCGTCCTCGGCTTCTTCGACCGGACCACCATGGCCTACAAGCACATCCCGATCGACGAGCAGGTCGAGGTGCTGAGCCTGACCGGCAATATCGCCCTGAGCGACGGCAAGCCGAAAGCGCACCCCCACGTCGTCGTGGGCAAGGCTGACGGCAGCGCCTGGGGCGGCCACCTCCTGGAGGCTCATGTCTGGCCGACCCTGGAGATCATCATTAGCGAAGCGCCCGGCACCCTCCAGCGCCACATCGACCCCGAGACCGGCCTGGCGCTGCTCGAGCTCGAAGTGAAAGAATAGGCCCCAATGGTGCAGCGACTCTTGCAGAAAGAGACGGCCAGCGACTTCCTCGTGCAGCGGCTCTACGACTGGGGCATCCGGCGCATCTACGGCTATCCGGGCGACGGTATCAACGGGGTGATGGGCGCCCTCAACCGGGCCGACGGCAAGCTCCAGTTTATTCAGACTCGCCACGAGGAGATGGCCGCCTTCATGGCCTGCGCCCACGCCAAGTTCACCGGCGAGGTGGGCGTCTGCATAGCCACCTCCGGCCCGGGCGCCATCCACCTGCTCAACGGCCTCTACGACGCCCATATGGACCACCAGCCCGTGGTCGCTATCGTCGGCCAACAGAAGACGATCGCCCTCGGCGCCGACTTCCAGCAGGAGGTCGATCTGATCTCGCTGTTCAAGGACGTGGCCCGCGAGTACGTGCACATGGCCTCCAGCCCGGCCCAGCTGCGTCACCTGATCGACCGCGCCATCCGGATCGCCAAGGCCGAGCGCACCGTCACCTGCATCATTCTGCCCAACGACGTGCAGGAGATGGAGGCAGTGGCAAGCCCGCCCCGCGAGCACGGCGCGACCTACACGGGCATCGGCCACGCCGCGCCGCGCATCCTCCCCACGGAGGAGGATCTGCGGCGGGCCGCCGAGGTGCTGAACGCCGGCAAGAAGGTCGCGATGCTGGTGGGCGCCGGCGCGCTGCACGCCGGCCCCGAGCTGGTTCACGTGGCCGAGCTACTCGGCGCGGGGGTCGCCAAGGCGCTACTGGGCAAGGCGGCCCTGCCCGACAACCTGCCCTACGTCACCGGCGCGATCGGGCTGCTAGGCACGCGACCGAGCTGGGACATGATGATGGAGTGCGACACGCTGCTGATGGTCGGCACGAGCTTCCCCTACGCCGAGTTCCTGCCGAAAGAGGGCCAGGCGCGCGGGGTACAGATTGACATCAGCCCGCGCAACCTTTCGCTGCGCTACCCGATGGAGGTGAACCTCTGCGGCGACAGCCGCGAGACCCTCCAGGCGCTCATCCCCTATCTCAAGCACAAGCAGGAGCGGGGGTGGCGTGATCGGATCGAGTCTGGTATCACCGAGTGGTGGAAGGTGCTGGAGGCCCGCGCGATGAACAGCGCCAACCCGATCAACCCTCAGCGGGTCTTCTGGGAGCTGTCGTCGCGCCTGCCCGACAAGGCGATCTTGACCGCCGACTCGGGCTCGGCGGCCAACTGGTACGCCCGTGACATCAAGATCCGCTCGGGCATGCTCGGCTCGCTCTCGGGCAACCTGGCCACGATGTGCCCGGGGGTGCCCTACGCCATCGCGGCGAAGTTCGCCTACCCCGAGCGCCCGGTGATCGCCTTCGTCGGCGACGGGGCGATGCAGATGCTGGGCAACAATGGGCTGATCACGATCAGCAAGTACTGGAAGGAGTGGAGCACGCCGCGGCTGGTCGTGCTGGTGCTGAACAATGGTGACCTGAACCAGGTGACCTGGGAGCAGCGGGTGATGGCGGGCGACCCCAAGTTCGAGGCCTCGCAGAACCTGCCGCGCATGGACTACGCGGCCTACGCCGAGCTGCTGGGGCTGCGCGGACTGACCATGCGCACGCCCGAGGAGGTCGGGCCGGTCTGGGAGCAGGCCCTGAGCGCTGACCGGCCGGTGGTGATCGACGCCCACGTGGACCCCGAGGTGCCGCCGCTGCCGCCGCACATCAGCCTGGAACAGGCCCGGGCCTACGCGACCTCGATCCTCAAGGGCGACCCCAACCGGGTCCAGGCGATCACCCAGTCAGTCAAGGAGCTGGCCGACACCTGGCTCCCGGGCCGGGGCAGCAAGGGACCGTAGCGGGTCGCGCCGCGTGAGCGCGTGTGCCACGGCGCGCTCCCGCGGCCTCAGACGGCCTCCGGCAGGGCCTGCTCACAGGGGATGGGCGTATGGACGTCTTTCTGGCCACCGAGACCCTGGTCATCGAGCTGCTGCTGGTGGTGTCGCTGGTGGCCATCGCCGTGCGGCGGCTGCGGGTGCCCTACACCGTGGCCCTGGTCGTCGTCGGCCTCGTGCTCACCTTCGGCGGCTCGCTCCCGTTCGACCTGACCCCGGATCTGATCCTGGTGCTGTTCGTGCCGCCGCTGGTCTTCGAGGCCGCCCTCCACCTGGAGTTCGGCGAGCTGCGGCGCCACCTGCGCCCCATCCTGCTCCTCGCCATCGCCGGCGTCCTGCTGACCACGGCCCTCGTCGGCACGCTGGTCACGCTGGGCACCGGGGTGGCCCTCCCGGTCGGTCTCATCTTTGGGGCCCTGATCGCCGCCACCGACCCGGTGGTCGTGGTGGCCCTGTTCCGCGTCCTCGGCGCCCCCAAGCCCCTCACCGTCCTGGTCGAGGGCGAGAGTCTGCTCAACGACGGCACGGCCATCGTGGTCTTCCACGTGGTGCTGGCCTTTGCCCTGTCCATGGCGGCGGGGGGCACGCAGCCCCCCGAACTCTCCGTGCTGGTGGTCGGCGCCGTCGTGGACTTTGTCCGTGTCGCCGCCGGGGGCGCACTGATCGGCCTGGCCCTGGGCTGGCTGATCGCCCAGGTGATCGCCCGGCTCGACGACTACCTGATCGAGACCACTCTGACCACCGTGCTCGCCTTCGGCGCCTACCTCATGGCCGAGCGGTTGCACCTCAGCGGCGTGCTCGCCGTGGTGGTCGCCGGCATCGTCTGCGGCAGCCTCGGGCTCAAGGGCATGTCGCCGACCACCCGCATTGTCCTGTTCACCTTCTGGGAGTACGCGGCCTTCATCGCCAACTCGCTGATCTTCCTGCTCATCGGGCTCGCCATCAACCTGCCCGACCTGCTGGCCCAGATCGGGCCGATCGCGGTCGCGGTGACGGCGGTGCTGGTCAGCCGGGCCCTGGTGGTCTACGGGCTGACCTGGCTGAGCAACCGCAGGCGGGGGCGGGTGCCGCTGCGCTATCAGCACGTGCAGTTCTGGGGCGGGCTGCGGGGGGCGATCAGCCTGGCCCTGGCCCTGAGCCTGCCCGCCAGCTTCGCCGACCGCGACCTGGTGCTGGTGATGACCTTCGGCGTGGTGCTGTTCACCCTGCTGGTGCAAGGCACCACGATGCACCGCCTGCTGAAGCACCTCGGCTTGGTGGAACGCGAGGAGGCCGAGCTGGAGTACGAGCGGCGCCATGGCCGGCTGATG
>JAAXUL010001054.1 GCA_013336035.1 Chloroflexales bacterium | reverse complement strand
CGGCAAGCGCACGCCGGTCGAGGCCGACGTCGAGTACCTCTACGCGCAGCTGGTCTACGAGACCTGGCGCACCACGGGCGACACCGCCTGGATGCTGCGCCTGCTGCCGTCGGTCCAGAAGGCGATCAACTATACCCTCACCTCCCCGCTGCGCTGGGAGCCCTCGCTGGGCCTGGTGAAGCGGCCCTTCACCATCGACACCTGGGACTTCGAGTACGGGCCGACGACGCGGGACCCCACGACAGACAAGCCCGCGCCGCGCCACTGGATCGACGAGCAGACGAAGTGGGGCATCTTCCACGGCGACAACACCGGCCTGGCCGCGGCCCTGCGCTCGCTCGCGGCCATGGAGGAGCAGGCGGGCCAGTGGGATCTGGCGGCCCAGCGGCGCCAGCTGGCCAGCGATATCATGGTGCGCCTGAACCGGCTGAGCTGGAACGGTTCATTCTACACCCACCACGTCAAGCTGGTGCCCTTCGACGTGCCGGGGGTCGACGAGGCGGCGCAGCTCAGCCTCTCGAACGCCCTGGCCCTCAACCGGGGCGTGCTGAGCGTCGAGCAGGGGCGGGCCATCCTGGCCGAGTACCAGCGGCGCCTGAACGACCCGCGGCGCACGGCCTTCGCCGAGTGGTACAGCATCGACCCGCCCTTCCCGGCGGGGGCCTATGGTCTAGACGGGCGCCTCGGCGAGCGGCCGGGCGAGTATGTGAACGGCGGCGTGATGCCCCTGGTGGGCGGCGAGCTGTCCCGCGGCGCCTTCCGCTACGGCTACGAGAGCTACGGCTTCGACATCCTCTACCGCTACGACGAGCTCATCCGCCGCACCGGCGCGACCTACCTGTGGTACTACCCGACGGGCGGCATCGCGCCGGCCAACGAGTTCTTGCCCACCGACGGCTGGGGCTCGAGCGCGATGCTCGGCGCCCTGGTCGAGGGCGCGGCCGGCATCGAGGATGCGGGCGTCGCCTACAGCGCGGCCACGATCAGCCCGCGCTGGCTGGCGGACCCGCGCGACCAGGTCACGCAGGCCTTCGCCGTGGCGCGCTACGCCGCCTCGGGCGGCTACGCGGCCTACAGCTGGCGCTACGAGCCGCCGGCGAAGCAGGGCGGCGAGGCCCGCATCACCGTCGAGGCGACGGGGGGCGGCGACACGCTGCGCGTGCGCGTGCTGCTGCCCCCCGAGGCGAAGGAGCTGCGGGCCGTGCTGCTGAACGGCCAGCCCGTGGCGCCCCAGCTCGAGACGGTCGGCGCAAGCCGCTACGTCGTCGTGAGCGCAAATGGTCCGATTGTCAATGTGCAGGTGACCGTCCGGTGAGCGCTCACCCTACGCTAGGCAGCCCCGCCAGCGCCATGGCGACCTCCTCGTCCGAGTACTCGAAGTCCTTGAGCTTGCCGGCCATAAAGTCAGTATAGGCCGTCATATCGAAGTGGCCGTGGCCGCTGAGGTTGAAGAGGATAGTCTTGCTGGTGCCCTCCTCCTTGCAGCGCAGGGCCTCGCGGATCGTGCTGGCGACAGCGTGGTTCGACTCCGGGGCAGGGATGATGCCCTCGGCGCGAGCGAACTGCAGGCCGGCGGCGAAGGTCTCGAGCTGCTGGACGGCGACGGGCTCGATCTGCCCCAGCTCGACCAGGTGGCTGACCATGGGCGCCATGCCGTGGTAGCGCAGCCCGCCGGCGTGGATGCCCGAGGGCACGAAGCTGCTGCCCAGGGTGTGCATCTTGGTCAGCGGGGTCATGCCGGCAGTGTCGCCGAAGTCATAGGCGTACCGGCCCTTAGTCAGGCTCGGGCAGGCGGCGGGCTCGACGGCCACCACGCGCATATCGCGCTCGCCGCGCAGCTTGGCGCCGATGAAGGGGAAGGCGAGGCCGGCGAAGTTGCTGCCGCCGCCGGTGCAGCCGATCACGACGTCGGGGTAGTCGCCGGCCAGCTCGAGCTGGGCGAGGGCCTCCTGGCCGATCACAGTCTGGTGGAGCAGCACATGGTTGAGCACGCTGCCGAGGGCGTACTTAGTGTCCTCGCGCTGGACGGCCACCTCGACGGCCTCGCTGATCGCGATGCCCAGGCTGCCGGTGCTGTCGGGGTGCGCGGCGAGGATAGCGCGGCCGGCGGCCGTCTGCTCGCTCGGGCTGGCGACCACACGGGCGCCGTAGGTCTCCATCAGGGCGCGGCGGTAGGGCTTCTGGTGGTAGCTCACCTTGACCATATAGACCAGGACCTCGAGGCCGAAGAGGGCCCCGGCGAAGGCGAGCGAGGAGCCCCACTGGCCGGCGCCCGTCTCGGTGACCAGGCGCTTCACGCCCTCCTGCTTGTTATAGTAGGCCTGCGCGACGGCGGTGTTGGGCTTATGGCTGCCCGCGGGGCTGACGCCCTCGTACTTGTAGTAGATCTTCGCCGGCGTGTCGAGGGCCTTCTCCAGGCGCCGCGCCCGGTAGAGGGGCGTGGGCCGCCACTGCCGGTAGATCGACTGGACCTCCTCGGGGATCTCGATCGCCCGCTCGCTGCTGACCTCCTGGAGGATCAGGGCCATAGGGAAGAGCGGCGCGAGGTCGGCGGGGCCGATGGGCTGCATGGTGCCCGGGTGCAGCACCGCGGGCGGGGGCGCGGGCAGGTCGGCGGCGACGTTGTACCAGGACGTCGGCATGTCGGTCTCATCGAGCAGGTACTTGACGGTCTCCATCGCTGGTGCTCCTCTACGCTGCATTTGCGGCGCTGCGGCAAACAAAAAACCCCTCGACCCCAACTGGGGTTCGAGAGGCGATTGATCGCGGTGCCACTCTCGTTCGCGGCCGCGGCGGGCCACGCACTTTGCGGGTACTGTCGGCGCAGCCGGCGGTTGCGCGCGCTCCATACCCGGCGCCCTGATAACGGTGGCGCTTCCGGCGGCTACTACCGGGGCTCTCGCCCGTTCGCTCCGCAACTCCCGGGCCCATTCCACGCCGCCGTGCGCTCCGGCCTCGCACCGATCACCGGATCGCTGTGCCGCCGTGTGGCGTGTACTCTTCCCGCTCGTCGTCGTTCGCTCTGAAGTTGGCGCGAGTATAGCACGCCCCTCGCAATGGTGTCAACCGGCGCTCGCCGGACGCGACGGAGCATACAAACATACTGTGGGGCCCCG
>JAAXUL010001053.1 GCA_013336035.1 Chloroflexales bacterium | reverse complement strand
CCTCGTTGCGCATCACTGCCGCGTGTACTCGCAGATGGTCGCCGGCTGGCCGAGGACGATCACGCGGTGGCGGGGGCCGGGGCGCAGGGCGCGGGCCGCGCTGGCGCGGGCCGCCTCGAGCAGGCGCTGGTCGCCGGCCAGGGCCACGAGGCGGCCGCCGGGGCGCAGCACCCGCGCCACCTCGGCCAGCACCGCCCGGTAGAGGTCGGGCAGCTGGGCCTCGTCGCTGACCTGCTTGCCGAAGGGCAGGTTGACCGCCACTTTGTCGACCGCCCCGCTCTCGAGGGGGAGCCGCCGGGCGTCCCAGCGGCTCAGGTGGATGCGGCCCCCGGCGCCGCGCAGGTTCTCCTGCATGGCGCTGAGGGCCTCGCCGTTGATATCGCCGCCGTGGATCTCGGCGAAGCGGCCCGCGGCGGCCCGCTCGGCCAGGATGGTGCCGGCGCCGGCCATGGGGTCGAGGAAGACATCGTCGGGGGCGGGGTCGGTGAGGGCGACCATCGCGGCGGCCAGGGCCGGGCGCAGGCTCGCGGGCAGGTGGCGGGCCTTGCCCCGCTGGCGCATGCTCGCGTCCGAGAGCCGCAGGGCGCAGATCAGCTCATTCTCGACCAGGGTCGCCCAGACCTCGAGGTCGGCGTCGTCCTCGACCAGGTTCCAGCGGCCGGGCCAGCCCTCGCGCACGGCGTCGGCGACGGCGCGGCCGATGTCGCGGCGCAGGAACTTCTGCTTGCCGACAGTGCGGGCGATCACCCGGAAGCTGCCGTTCTGCTGGCGGCTGCCCGTGGCCCGGCGCCACAGGTCGATGGCGCGGGCCGCGTCCTCGCTGTTGCGCACGGCGGCGTAGATCTGGCGTAGGCCGCGGTCGTCGGTGGCGATGCGGAAGCCGCGCGCCGCGACAACGAAGGCGTCCTCGCTGCTGCGCAGCCCCAGGAAGGGCCGCGGCCCGCCGCGGTAGGCCACCAGCACGATGTCGTTGCGGCCGGGGATCGCCTTGAGGCCGACCAGCTTCGGCCCCGGGCCGTCGCTGGCGGGCAGGTGGGTCTCGGCCTCGTGCCAGGCGAGCTGGCCGAGGCCGGGGAGAGTCTGGAGCGCGTAGAGCATTAGGTGATGTAGTCCATCAGCACATGGTAGAGGTCTACCAGGCTGTCTATGTCCAACCACTCGTCGTCCGAGTGGAGTCCGGCGCCCACGGGGCCCACGCAGATCGCGGGGATCCCGGCGCTGGTGTAGTAGCGAGCGTCAGTGGCAAAGTGCTCGCGGTAGAAGCGGGGCGGCCGCCCGAGCCGGGCCGCGAGCGCAGCGGCGACCCGACGGACCTCGGGGTGCTCGGGGTCGGTGCGCAGCCCGGGGCCGCAGGCGCTCACCAGCACCTCGGCCGTGGGGAAGCACTCGGCCAGGGCCGCCGTGATCGTCGCGGGCGTCTCGTCGGCCGCGTAGCGGATGTCGAAGGTGAGGGTCGCCTCCGGGGGGACCTGGTTGCGCGAGCCGGCGCCGGCCCGCACGATCGTGGGCGTGATCGTGGTGCGCCACTCGGCCGGGCCCGCGGGGATGGGGAAGCGGGCCTCGAGGGCGGCCAGGCCGTGGGCCATATCGCCCACGGGGTTATGGCCGTCCCAGGGGCGCGAGCCGTGGGCGGGGCGGCCGGGCAGGCGCAGCTCGACCCACATCGCGCCCTTGTGCTCGTAGAGCACGCCCATATCGGTGGGCTCGAGGCAGAGCATAAAGCCGCAGCGCCAGCCCTCCTCCAGCAGGCGGCCCGTGCCCATGGCGCCGCCGATCTCCTCGTCAGTGACGAACTGGAAGCCGACGTCGGGGCGCACGGGCAGGGCGGCCAGGTCGCGGATCAGGCGCAGCATCACGGCGCAGCTGCCCTTCATATCCTGGCTGCCCCGGGCGTAGACGCGGCCGTCGCGTAGCTCGGGGGTGAACTGCGCGGGGCGCCCCACGACGACGTCGAGGTGGCCGTTGAGCATCAGGGCCGGCGCGCGCGTGTCGCGCAGGGCGACGACGAGGGCCGGCTTGCCACCGGCCTCGCTGCGCTCGACGTAGAGGTCGGGGATACCGGCCAGGTAGGCGTCCACGTAGGTTACCGCAGCCTCGATCTGGTCTGGTCGCTCGGTGACCGACTCGAAGCGCACCAGGTCACATGTCAGTGCGACAAGCTCGTCGCGGAGGGCGCCGGTCATGAGGGGCTCCTTGGAGTCTGTTGGTCCAGACGTTTGCTCAGTATACCATGCTTGTGTCTTTAAGCACGCGATTGTGATGCGCCAAACGGTGTGTTACAATTAATAAGTGAAGTGCTTCTTTTGTAGATCCGGGCAATCCTAATTACGACCGCACAGGAGGCGGGCTATGGTCCAGGTTGAGATCAACGATGAGGTTATGGATGCGAAGCTCGGCGAGCGGCTGGTGGCAGTTGCCCGCCGTAACGCGTCTCACATCGGCTTCTACTGCGACGGGAATGGGCTCTGCACGATGTGCGAATGCCGCGTGCTCAGCGGGGCCGACCAGCTCAACGAGCCGACCGAGGTTGAGCATACCTGGCTGAGCGACGAGCGCATGGCCGACGGCTACCGCCTAGGCTGCCAGGCGGCCCTGCGTGGCGTCGGGTCAGTGCGTGTCCTGACCCGCGCCGAGGAGATGCGCCGCCAGCTCGATGCGGTGCTTAGCCCCCCCCCCGGCACCACAGTGGTCGAGAACCTGCGCCCGCTTCTGGCCAATATCGCCGCCGTCAACTGGCAGCACATCGGCAGGTGGCCCTTCAACCTGATCGACTCGCTGCGCCGCCTTGGCCCCGTCACGCTCCTCTGGCCGGTCACCGACCTGAACCTGCTGGTCAGCGATACCGTGCGGGTCACGCAGCGCCTGCTGGGCGCCAATGGCAAGGGCCTCGTCGTCGCAGGCGAGGAGAAGCCCGCCCCGCCCCCGCCCCCCGCGCACGAGGTGGTGTAGCGCCAACGCAGATCGCCCCCTCGCTCGCAAGTCGAGCGGGGGGGCGTGTGTTTTTGCGCTGCCCGGGCTCTGGCTGGCCGTGGGCTAGAAGCGGTGCTGCCCGCCGTTCCGCACATCCAGGCTCGAGAGGGTCGGGCTATCGTTCAGGCCCGGGCTCATAACGCTCTGC
>JAAXUL010001052.1 GCA_013336035.1 Chloroflexales bacterium | reverse complement strand
TGTCGGCGACCCCTCGGCCGATGGCGAGCCGCCCATGCTGGCGCCCACCGCCGAGCTGAAGGCCGGGGGCGTCCTGGGCCTGCGCACCTTCTGGCAGGTCGAGGAGCCCTTCGCCCAGGACTACTTCATCTTTGTCCACCTGATCGACGCCGCCGGCGGGCGCCCATCCCAGCGCGACGCGCCGCCATGGCAGGGCCGCTTCCCGACAAGCAGCTGGCGCCCCGGCACCATCGTGGTGGACGCCAACGACGTCTACCTGCCGCCGGGCCTGGCGCCGGGCGAGTACCGGGTGCTGGTAGGCATGTACGACCCCGCCGGCGGCGCCCGCCCGCCCGTCACCGCCGATGGCGCGCCCCTGCCCGACGGCGTCGTCGAGGTGGCGCGGGTCAGGGTGGGGCAGTAGTTACCGGGCGCCCACCCGCTCCTTGCCGTAGGCCAGGATCTCGTCGAGGAAGCGCGAGGGCTTGAGGGTCTGCCCGCGGCTGCGGCCCGGGGCCCACGAGAGATAGAGGCGCTCGGCGGCCCGGGTGAGGGCCACATAGCAGAGGCGGCGCTCCTCCTCGATGCCCTCGGGGGTGCCCATACTGCGCTCGTGGGGCAGGGTCTTCTCCTCGAGGCCGGCCACGAAGACCACGGGCCACTCGAGCCCCTTGGCGGCGTGGATGGTGAGCAGCGGCACCTGGTCGCGGTCGTCCTCCTTCTCGTCGGCCGAGGTCATCAGCGCGATCTCCTGGAGGAACGCGGACAGGTCGGTGTGCTCCTCGGCGGCGACCATCAGCTCCTGCAGGTGGGCGCGGGCGTCGGGCAGGTCCTCGGCGCTGAAGCGCTGCGCGAGGGCGGCCATGTAGCCGCTCTGCTCGAGCACATCGGCCAGGATGTGGTCGGGCGGGGTGGTGCCCTCGGCCATGCGGCGCCAACGGGCGAGCATGCTGTAGAGGCGGCGGGCGCCCTCGGCGGCCTTCGTGGAGAGGGGCTTCAGGGCCTCGGGGTGGCCAAGGGCTGCCGAGAAAGGGATGCCGGCCTGGGCGGCGAAGGCCGAGAGGCTGGCGATCGACTGGGCGCCCAGGCCGCGGGCCGGCACATTGGCGATACGGTTGAGGCTGAGGCTATCGGTCGGGTTGTTGACCGCGCGCAGGAAGGCCAGCGCATCGCGCACGACGGCCCGGTCGTAGAAGCCGGCGCTGCCGCGCACGCTGTAGGGGATATGGGCGTGGCGCAGGGCCGCCTCGAGCGTCCGGCTCATATGGCGCGTCCGGTAGAGGATGGCGATGTCACGCAGTCGGCGGCCCTGGCGCTGTAGTTCGCCGATGCCGCGGGCGATCTGCTCGGCCTCCTCGCGGCCGTCCTTCGCCTCATTGATGAAGATACAGCGCTCGCCCGGCACCGTCGCGCCGGCGGCGCGCAGGGCCATGGGGGGCACGGCGCGGCTATGGCGGATGACGGCGTAGGCGGCATCGAGGATTGGCTGGCGCGAGCGGTAGTTGGTCTGCAGCTCGACCACCCGCGCCTCGGGGAAATCGTGGCTGAAGCGGGCGATAATGCTGTGGTCGGCGTTGCGGAAGCCGTAGATGCTCTGCATGCCGTCGCCGACCACGAAGAGCGAGCGCGCGCCCCCATTGTGCGCCGAGGGCCTGGTGAGCAGCTCGACCAGGGCGTGCTGGCTGGGGTCGGTGTCCTGGTACTCGTCGACGAGGACGTGGCGCCAGCGGGCGTGGCAGGCGTCGAGCACATCGTGGTGCTCGGCGAGCAGCTGGCGGGCGGTCAGGATCAGGTCGTCGAAGTCGAGGGCGTTGGCCTGCTCGAGGGCCCGCTGGTAGCGCCGGTAGCACCCGGCGACGAAGCGGTCGACCGGGTCGGGCGAGAGGCGCCCCATCAGGCGCGGGGTGAGCAGGCGGCTCTTGGCGCGCGAGATGCGGCGCAGCACCTCGTCGGGCTCGAGCAGCACGGGCGGGCGCTCGGTGGAGGCCTCGAGGGCCTCGGCGGCGAGCTGCAGCTGCTCGTCGGCGGCGTAGATCGAGAAGTCGCCGGTGTAGCTGCCAATGTGGCCCGCGATATGCTCGCGCAGCAGCTTCGCGCAGACGGCGTGGAAGGTGCCGGCGGTCAGCCCGCGCGCGCCGCGGCCCAGCTGCTTGCTCAGGCGCGCGCGCATCTCCTTCGCGGCCTTGTTCGTGAAGGTGAGGGCGAGGATCTGGGCGGGCCTGACCTCATGGTGGCTGATCAGGTGGGCGATGCGCAGCGTGAGCACCCGGGTCTTGCCGCTGCCGGCCCCGGCGCGTACCAGCACCGGGCCCACGGGCGCGGTCACGGCATCCCGCTGCGCAGGGTTCAGGCTCTTGAGGGCGTCCATATGGGGCGAATGATACCATATGAGGAGAGCCCGAAGGCCCAGGCCCTGCTCGGGAGGGTCTCAGGGAGGGCAGGCCCTCCCTGAAAACACCCTCTCTGAATGCCGCAAGCGCAGCTTGCAAGCATTTAGAACGGCACCTCCTCGCCCTCGTCGGGGGCCTCGGTCTCCTCGGCGGCGGCGACGGCCTCGCTGGGGACGCCGGGGCGGGCGTCGAGGAAGAGGATGTTCTCGGCGCGGACGTAGGTGCGGAAGCGGGGCTGATTGGTGGCCTTGTCGGTCCAGGAGTCGGTGCGGAGCGAGCCTTCGATGCGGACCCGGCTGCCCTTATGGAGGTAGCTATTGCACAGCTCGGCCAGCTTGTCCCAGGCCTCGACGCTGTTCCAGTCGGTCTCGTACTCGCGGCGGCCCGCGGTGTCCTGTCCGGCGGGGCGCTTGGTGGCCACGCGGAAGCGGCAGATGGCGGCGCCGCTGGCGAGGAAGCGCATCTCTGGGTCGGCGCCCAGCCAGCCCAGCAGCTCGACGGTGTTGACGGTGCCCTTCACCTGGCTCATCGTGATCCTCGTTTCGTGTGCTACGTGCCGGGCGCTGCGCGACGTCCGGCGGCTTGCTCGTGCTGATCAGCTCACTATGTGTACCGCCCCCGCGCGCGAAAGGATACGGGCGGCGTGGTAGGGCCACGTCAAAGTCCCTACCGCGCCTGAACCTCACCCCCCAGGCCCCCTCTTCGTCAAGCGGAGAGGGGGGAGCACAGCATTAGGACGCCCTGCGTGGC
>JAAXUL010001051.1 GCA_013336035.1 Chloroflexales bacterium | reverse complement strand
CGGGGCCGGGCGGGGCCGCGGGGCGGTGGGGGCGTGGCGTGAGGGGCTGGAGCGCGGCCCCCAGGGCGCGGGCGCGCGGCCCCACGCGCTTCAGGTGCCGGGGGCTTGCTCCTGGTCGCGCCGGTCGTGTCGCCGGCCCGCATCGCCGAGCTGACGCGAGCCCTCGCCGCCCTGGGCCAGCTCAGCTCGGCCCAGCAGCGCCAGGTCGCCGCCCTCCTGCGGCCCTACGTGGCGGCCCTCCCCGGGCAGGGGGGCAGGGATTTCAGGGTGTCGATGAGGGCTGACATGCTGGCATCAGCCCCTCGGCGCTGTCGGCGTACCGTATGTGGCGCTACGCCACGTATGATAGGCTCCATGCCATATCGAACGTGGCGTATCGTCACATCGTCTGGCATGGCGTGTCATTTGTGGCGTTACGCCACGTTCGAGGGGGCACTCAGGGTATCATACGTGGCGTTATGCCACATACGGTCTTGACAGGATGGAGCATGCGTGCTACTGTGGCGCTACGCCACATATCCTGGAGCACGTATGGCTGAGCTACCTGAGCTTCCGCAGCGACCCGTCCGCATCGAGAGCGTGGACCTTGACGGCGACGAACTCGTCGCCGCCGTGCTGGAGGGCGAGGGGGTCGCGGTCCCGATCCGCCTGGTCTGCGCGGCCCTCGGCCTCGACATCCAGGCGCAGAGCGACCGTCTTCGCGAGCACGATGTGCTCTCCCAGGGCCTCCGCGTCGTCCGTGTCCCCATCGGCGGGCGCGTCCGCTCCGTGCTGGCGATCCTCCATACCCACATCGCCTTCTGGCTTGCCACGATCACCCCCAGCCAGGTAGGGGACGACGTGCGTCCGAAGCTCGTGCGCTACCAGAAGGAACTCGTCGTCGTCTTGAACGCGCTCTACGGCCCCGCCCTCCCCGTGCTGCCCCCGGCTGCCCCCGCGCCCGCCCCTGACACCGCGGTCGTCCCCGCGGAGATCCAGCAGCAGCTCTCCGCGACGATCAAGGAGCTCCGCACCCTCCGCGACGTGCTGCTCGCCAGCCTGGCCGAGCAGCAGGTGACGCGCGAGCAGGTGCAGGCGCTCGACGTGCGGATGCAGACCGTGGAGGATGTGGTCGAGGATCTGCGGCAGATCGCCAAGATCAGCGCCGCCCAGGCCGAGTATATCCAGCGCACCATCAAGCGGATCGCCACGCGCTACCAGCAGCGCACCCCGGCGAGCGCCAACTACTATGAGCGACTCTTCGCCCAGTTCAAGATTGACATGGGCATCCCGCGCTACGACGCCCTGCCGGCGAGCAAGTACGGGCGCGCGATAGGGTGGCTGCGCGAGCAGGCCGCCACGCTCCTCCCTGATGACCCGGATGCCCTGCCGCCGCACCAGGAGCAACTTCTATGACTGAGGGGGCAGGGGCGCCGACCATCGACGCCCAGGTCGGCGAGCGCCTCCGGGCCGCCCGGCTGCGTGCGGTGCTCACCCAGGGCGAGCTGGCGAGCGCGCTCGGGGTGGATCGCTCCACGGTCGCCAAGTGGGAGTCCGGCGAGCGCGCCATGACCGTCGCGGCCCTCACCCGCGTCGCCCACGTCCTCGGCGTCACGCCTACCTCCATCCTGGAGGGGTCGCGGCGGAGCGCCCAGCAGCAGGCGGTGCTGCTGCTGACCTCGACGCTGGAGCAGCGCCCCGATCTGCTCCCGCCGATGCTCGCCACCCTGGAGGAGCTGCTGGCCCGCCCGCCCTCACCGTAGACCCTGGGGTGCGCTCAGCGCACCCCCCCATCGAAGCGCGTCAGGACGGCCCAAACCCCGATTCGACCTCGCCGACGACGCTCCCTGGGGTGCGCTCAGCGCACCCCCACCAGACTCGGCAGCAGGACGCGGCAAACGACGATCTGACCTGACCCTGGCGGGTACGTCTCGTCCTGCCCAGGACAGCACCGATACAGGAGTGGAGCATCGCCCATGATCACCTACGCCGTGGCGCTCGAAAAGGGTGGCGTCGGGAAGACCGCCCTCGCCGTGAACCTGGCCGCCGCCTTCCGGCAGGCGGGGCTCGATGTCCTGCTGATCGACCTCGACGCGCAGGCGAGCGCCACGCACTGGCTCGGCATCGACGTAGCGGCCCTCACGGCTGACCGCAGCGCCCTCGGGGTGTTCAACGACGCCCTCACCGGGCGCCTCACCGCGAGCGGCATCACCGACCGGGTGATCACCACGGCAGGTGGCGTCCACATGCTCGCGGCCCACCCGCAGATGGCGGGCCTGCCCTCCCAGCTGAGCGCCGCGACCCTCGGCGGCATCTTCCTGCTATCGGAGGCGCTTGACACGCTGGCGCAGGCCCCGCCCTACGACGTGGTTGTGCTCGACCTCCCGCCCGCCCGCGGCCCCATCCTCGGCATGGCGCTGGCCGCCGCGACCCGCTGCCTGGCCCCGGTCCAGTCCGAGGATCTGGTCATCCGCGCCCTGGTGGCCCTGATGGAGTCCGTGACCCAGGTGCGCGGGCGCAGGGTCAACCCGAGCCTTCAGATGAGCATCGTCCGCAACAAGTACATGCCCCGCAGCGGCGCCGACCGGGTGTACGACGAGCTGCTGCGCGATGAGTACAAAGACCTGCTGATCGAGACCGTCATCCCCGTGCGGGCGGCCCTCCGCGACTCGGTGGCCGTGCGGCAGGACATCTTCCACTACGGCGGCCCCGAGGTCGCCGAGGCCCGCGCGCTCTTCCTCCAGCTCGTGAGCGAGCTGATCAAGCTCGACGGACAGCGCTGATGCCACCAAAGAACGATGATCGCCTGCGGGCGATCCGCGAGAGCGCGGCGACCCTGCGCCGCCGCCCCGGCCCCGAGGCGGCCCCCCCCGCGCTGGAGGATGCGGCGGAGGACCAGGGCGCCATCACCAGCCACTTCGGGATCGCGGCCCTGGACACGGCGACCGCCGGGCGGGCGATCCAGCGCCTCAGCGTCCGGCTGATCGCCCCCGACCTGCGCCCGGAGTCGCGCCCGCCGCGCCTGCTCCCGCTGCCCGAGGAGCTGATGGGCGCAGGCGCGGTGGCCCCTGAGCACGCCGCCCTGCTCGCCGAGATCCGCGACCTCGGCGCCTCGCTCCAGGAGCGGCAGATCCAGCCAAT
>JAAXUL010000300.1 GCA_013336035.1 Chloroflexales bacterium | reverse complement strand
ACGGCGACGAACCTCAAGCGCAACTTCACGATCACCCTCGCGACGGTCATGACCGTCGCCGTCTCGCTCGCGCTCGTGGGCGCGTCGCTGATGGCCCAGCAAGGCGTCGAGCGGGCCACCAAGCGCTGGCAGGGCGGCATCGAGTTGCTGACCATGATGCTGGACTTCATGCGCCGGCTGCTGCCCAACCTGGCCGGCCAGTCGCGCCTGATCACCCCCCTGAGCTGGGGGCTCTACGCCTTCGGCTCGCCGCGCGGCGCCCTGGGCGTCTGGGTCGAGGGGCGGCGCGGCGAGCGGGCCGTGCGGCGCATCCTGGCCCTGGTGGCCCCGCGCGACGGGCCAATCGTCGCCGCCGCGCCGGCGGTGCTGCTGGCGCGGCGGCTGCTCGGCGACGACCCGCCGCCCCCCGGCGCGACGTCCTGCCTCGACCTGGTCGGCTTCGACGAGCTAGCGAGCTTCCTCGCCGGCTTCGGCATCCGCGCCGTCTGGGGCGACGAGCGCGGCTGGCGCGAGTAGGGCGAGCTACGCCGGGGCGGGCCGCTCGGCCAGGTTCACCAGATAGGTCATGATGTTGTAGACCGTCGGCTTGCCGAGGTGCGGGCTGATAGCGCGCGTCCACCTGATGAACCTATCGTTGCCTGTGCGCGCATACGCCTCCATGATCACCTCGGCGATAGCCGCCCGATCGCACTCTTCGAGGCTCAGCCCCTGGCAGCTCAGCTGGTGCAGCGCATAGCGCATGTCGCTGAACCAGTGCGGGTAGTGCATATCCCAGAACACGATCGTCTGCGCCTCATCACCGGGGGTCGCCATCACGGCCAGATCGGCCATAAGCCGCGTGAGCAGGCTGTGCGAGCGGGCCGGGATGCGGGCGAGCGGAAAATCCTCGCCGAGCATAAACTGCTCGCGCAGCACCGTAAAGATCGCTTTCTCCTGCGCGGTGAGGCTGTCAAAGCTCAGGCGCACCGCCTCCTGGGAGGCCTGGTCAATCGCCGCCGCCCACGCCTCGAGAGAGTCTTGACGCCTGGGGAAGCCCCCGGGCTCAATGATCCGCTTCCAGGCATAGCCCTCGATAAAACCCTCGCTCAGCACCCGGCTGAGCTGGAAGACCAGGTCCGGGTTGGCGAAGGCGCGATCGCTGTCCGCGAGCGGCGTCCGCAGGCCGGCGTCGATCCGCTGGATCAAGAGCTCGCTGACGTCGCTCAGTGACTGCAAGAAGGGGAGCGCGTTGCTCCTGAAGTGCGGGTTCGCGATCGCGCCATCCTGCGCCATCGTGAGCACCTTCGTGTAGCCCATCTCACGGCGCTGGTGGAGGAGGCAGGCCAGCGAGGCGCGCAGGTTCTGCGGCAGAGCATACGCCGCGTGATCGAGGGCGCCCACCCCCGGATCAAGGCGGATCAGCCTGTCGTTGCGGCGCGCGATCAGGCTCCTCGCCCCGCCCGAGCGCCGATCAAGGGGGCAGGTGGCCAGGTACGCCCGCGGGGCGCCCGGATCAACCGGCACCGCCAGGGCCCAGTGCTGCGCCGGGATCTCGCTGTGGTCAGGCGGGAGCCCCAGCAGCAGGGCCAGCGGAATCCGGCGGCGCGGGGCGGGCTCCGGCGCGCCCGCGAACCCTAGCACCTGCTCGCAGAGCTGCCCCGCGGCCTCGGTGTAGTAGTACAGGCCGGCGGCGGGAACGTAGGGGGGCTCTGCCAGCTTGCGCATGAAGAACTGAGGCATAGCTGTTCACTCCAGTACTCTAGAGGGCGTCTGCGTAGTACGCGTGGTGTATTGTGCAATAAGAGTACATGCCCACCGTTTTCTTGCATTTCCAGTAAATGATTCACGCCGGCACATCACTTCAAAGCGATATCTCGACACTAAACCCATAAAAATATAGAATTAGTTATTCGTGATACCGTATCATATTAACGAAATTATACGATTACACCACACTCCCACTATATGGAGCGCTTACCCCTCCGACAATACGGAGCGCAGGGCGTGCATAGTACGCCCCAATGAGTATGACCGCAGCAGATCACTCCTCGCACGAACCCACAGAACACCTTCGGCCCGGGCGTGCGCCGGGCAATGTCGAGGAGGCGCCGTGACATCCTTCGCAGACGCCTGGAGCCGGCCGCGGGTTGGCGCCGCCGAGCTCGCCCAGTGGTACTACCTGGGCCGCGGCGCCCTCGCCCACAAGGACTGGGCCGCGGCCCAGTCGGCCTTCACCAGCGCCGCCGCCCAGCTGCGCGACCGCGCCGAGTGGTCCCTACTCTGGCTCTGCTACCTGGCCCTGGCAACGCTGGCCTGGCGCGCCGAAGAGGCCGAGACAGCCCTGGAGCACGCCCGCGAGGCCCACGTGCTCGCCGACCGGCTAGAGGGCCCGTGGCCGCATATCTGGAGCATGTGGCTGCTCGGCCAGCTCTACGCCGGCCACCACCAGCGGGCCGAGGCGGGCGTCTGCTTCAGCGCCGTCTACGAGCTGCTCGACGAGCAGAACGAGGATCGGCAGGCGATGCGCCACCTGGCCGCGGTGGCGGCGATGATGTGCGCCGCCGCTGGCCCGGGGAGCGAGCCATTCGCCGAGCAGCTCTTCGGCCTGGCCCAGCTCTCGCTCCGGGTCGGCAAGCGCCAGGGCCTCCCGCTCGAGGCCATCGAGGGGCTCGAGCGTGCGCCGCGCCTGGCGCGCGCCGCGGCCCTGGGCGACACGGGCGCCGGCTGGGGGCCGATCGAGTGGCTGCGCAGCATCCTGCCGCAGTCAGCGCCGCCAGCCCGGCCGGCCGCCCCACCCGAGTCTCCGCACTCCGACCCGCCTCCGCCGCCTGAGCCAGCGGCGCCCACGGCCGACAGCGCGCCCGACCTGCGCGCATACTGCCTCGGGCGCTTCGAGGTCTGGGTCGGCCACACCCTGGTGACCCAGTGGGCCGGCAGCAAGAGCAAGACCCTGCTCAAGCTGCTCCTCACAGCCTACCCTGCCATGGTCCCCGCCGCCAGCCTTATGAGCGCGCTCTGGGACGGGGTCGACGAAGAGCTAGCCCGCCAGCGGCTGCACACGGCCATCTCCGACCTGCGCCGGGCGCTCAAGGCGGCCTGGCCCGAGGTGGGCGGCCTGATCGTCTCGCAGAACGGGAGCTACGGCTTCGACCCGCGGGCCACGATCTGGATCGACACGATCGAGTTTGGCCGCGCGCAGCGGGCGGGCCTGCACTATGCCCAGCTTGGCCGCTACGCCGAGGCCCAGGCCACCTTCCGCGAGGCGGTCGCGCTCTATCGCGGCGAGCTCCTCGCCGAGGATCTGTACGAGGACTGGCCGATCGAGCAGCGCGAGCGCCTGAAGAGCGAGTACCTGACCCTGCTCACCCGGCTTGGCCAGTGGGCCTGCGACGCCGGCGACTATGAGGCCTGCCTCAGCTGGGGCCGCCTGACCCTCGAGTGTGACCCGTGCCGCGAGGACACCCACCGCCTGCTGATGCGCAGCTACAGCCGGCTCGGCCAGCGGGCGATGGCCCTGCGCCAGTACCGGCAGTGCGTTGACGCCCTCCGCCGCGAGCTCGACGCCCTCCCCGAGCCCGAGAGCGAGGAGCTCTACCGGCGCCTCCAGAAGGGGCAGGAGATCTAAGCCCTCGACATCCCGATAAACATGCCGTATACTGCCGGCTCCACCAGTCTGCACAAAGGAGCGGCACCTATGTACGATGCTGAGTCGCACGAGATGGAGCTGCGGGGCGTGGACGAGGCGGGCTTCGAGGAGTGGTACTGCCCCAGCTGCGGGCGACACTTCCTGATGCGCTGGCCGCCCGACTACACCAGGTCGATCATCGCGCCCGGCGACGAGCACGTGACCCACGTCGGCGGCAAGGGCGGCCTGCGGATGGGCCCTCTGGCCATAACCAGCGCCGAGCACTCCTCTATAGACCCTGCGCCCCCGACCCCCGATCTCCCCATCTCCGACCACATCGACGCCCTCTGGCGCAAGGTGCTCGACACGATCGAGCTGGATGACGATCTGGATACCGAAGGCCAGGCCGGCGACCAGCAGTAGCACGGGCTGCCGGCCGCCGACCCTACGCCCGCCGGTCATCTCACCTATCCCCATACACATGGAGCAGGCCGCCGGCCAGCGCCTCGCTACGCTTCACAGGCAGATCGAGGGTCACGCTGGCACCAAGGCGGTAGATGCCCGGCTGCCCCACGCTGCCCGCTATCTCGACCGCGGTGACCGCGCCGACGGTCGCCTCGCCGTGCGCCTCCCCGACCTCTATACTCCCGCCGGCGAAATTGCGCGCATAGGCGGTCGCGGTATAGGGCAGTGCCAGACCATGCCCAGACTCTCCGCTCAGCTCGAGCGCCAGGCGGAGCGTTATCGGCTGCCCGACGACGACAAGCTGCCGGGCCTCGCCGTCGTCGGTGGCCTCAGTGCTCAGATCGCGGAGCAGCAGGGCGACCTCCAGCGGCGGCGCTGGCTCCGGGGCCGGGGCTGACACGCTCAGCTCAATGGGCTGGAGGCGCTCGGCGATCCACTGCGTCAGGCGCGCCTGGTCGTAGCCGGGCCAGGCCTCGCTGACACCCTCTTGCACGTACGTCACCTCGGTGCGCCGGCAGACCTCGCGCGGGTCGACCAGGAAGCGCACCGTGAAGGTGTGATAGCGCGGCGCGTCGGCCGAGCGCTCAAGCGGCCCCTCCTCGTCGGGGGGGGGCGCGGCCCGGGGCGACAGCGGCGGCTCTGGCTGACGCTTGCGCGCCGCGCCCGCTGCGGATCGGCTCGTCTTCATCGGCGTCCTCGCTCTATAAAAAGAGCCCTGCCGCGCCCCCGGCCGCCAAAGGCGGCGCAGGAGACGCGGCAGGGCAGGCCAGCTTATGCCTACGCCGGGACGTCGACGCGGTAGAACTGGAGCATCGGGCCGTCGGAGAAGCCGGCCATCGGCCCGGGCTGGCCCGTGGGGCCGCTGTAGGTCACCGTGACCACCAGCTTGTAGGGCTTGGTGATCTCAGCGCTCGTGATCTCGATCGTGTTGGCGGGGATGGGGATCAGGACATTGTAAGCAACCGGGCCCACCCCAGGCTGCGGGGTCAGGGGGACTGCCGCGCCCGGCGCGATGGGCAGCCGCTTGTCTGGGCCAGGCCCCATCGACTCGAGGAAGGCACTGACGTACCAGGTGCCAGTGGTGAAGGGGACGAGGGCACCCGACAGGCTCCAGGTGACGTGCACCGCAGCAGCCTTGTCAGCCTCGAGGATCGAGATGGGGGCCACGCTGCCGAACTCGTGCACGTGGACGTTGATGTCGCCATTGAGCAGGCCGACAAGCGGCGCGTTGATCTCGAAAGGCATGGTCTTGCTCCTTGTAGGCTTGATGATGGACGCTGTCGTTCGGCCGGACAACCCCGTGTGTGCCGCAGTCGCTACCGGGCGGGCCCACCCTGGCTTTGACCGCTATCGCTTGTGCGTCACCGGGCTGCCGTGCTGTGTTTCGTGTGGTCCATCGAACGTGACCGTATTCTAGGATGGGGGGCTGAGGCGGGGCTAAGGCAGAGCTAAGGGGTGGCCTGAGGAAACGGTCAGGCCCGCGGGGCTTAGGCTGAGGTTTAGAAGGGGGGCATAACAAAATCGCCCCTCCCCCGTGACCTACAGGCCACGCGAGAGGGGGTCCTGGGCGCGAAGGGCCTCGCGTCTACGGGATGCGCACCGGCGTCACCTTCCAGATCTGGTCGCAATACTCCTGGATCGAGCGGTCCGACGAGAAGTAGCCGCAGCGGGCCGTGTTAAGGATCGACATGCGCGTCCAGCGCTCGTGGTCGAGGTAGACCTGCTCGACCACGTCGTGGATCTCCACATAGGGCTGGTAGTCTGCCAGCACCAGATACTCATCACGGCCGAGCAGCGAGTCGATCACCGGCCTGAAGATCTGGGTATCGCCGTTGGAGAAATGGCCCTCGGCGATGCTATCGACGGCGCGCTTAAGGATCGCGTTGGCGTAGTAGGCGGCCAGCGGGTTGTAGCCGCTCGCCTTGAGCGCGGTCACCTCCTCCTCGGTGAGCCCGAAGAGGAAGAAGTTCTCGGCGCCGACCAGATCGCGGATCTCGATATTGGCGCCATCGAGCGTGCCGGTGGTGAGCGCGCCGTTCAGGGCGAACTTCATATTGCCGGTGCCCGAGGCCTCTTTGCCGGCCGTCGAGATCTGCTCGGAGATATCGGCGCCCGGGTAGATCACCTGGGCCATCGAGACGCCGAAGTTGGGCGGGAAGGCCACCCTAAGCCGCCCGTTCACGTCCGGGTCGCTGTTAACCACGGCGCCGACATTGTTGATCAGCTTGATGATGCGCTTGGCCGTGTGGTAGCCCGGCGCGGCCTTGGCGCCAAAGAGGAAGAGCCGCGGCACGATCTCCATGCCGGGGTCGTCCTTGAGGCGGTGGTACAGCGTAATAATGTGCAGGATCTTGAGCAGCTGACGCTTGTACTCGTGCAGGCGCTTGACGATCACATCGAAGATCGCGTCGGTGCTGACGGCAACCCCGGTGGTGCGCTGGATCAGCGCGGCCAGATCGGCCTTGTTGGCCCGCTTGATCGCGCGCCACTGCTCGCGAAACGCGGGGTCGTCGGCGTACGGCTCGAGCTCGCGCAGCCGCTCGAGGTTGGTCAGCCAGCCATCGCCGATCGTGGTGGTGATCAGGTCGGACAGGCGCGGGTTCGCCAGCTTCACGAAGCGGCGCGGGGTCACGCCATTAGTCTTGTTCTGGAACTTCTCGGGCCACAGCTCGCCGAAATCCTTGAGCGTGCGCTCCCTGAGCAGCTGCGAGTGCAGGCCGGCCACCCCGTTAACCGCGGAGCCGCCCACCGTGGCCAGGTTGGCCATACGCACCGAGCGCACCGGGTGCTCCTCGATGATCGACATGCGGGCGATGCGGCCCGTGTCGCCCGGGTAGGCGGCCCGCACATCGGCCAGAAAGTGGCTGTTGATCTCGTAGATAATCTCCAGGTGGCGCGGCAGCACGTGCTCGAACAGGCTCACCGGCCAGCGCTCCAGGGCCTCGGGCAGCAGCGTGTGGCAGGTGTAGGCGAAGGTCTTGCGCGTGATCTCCCAGGCCCGCGCCCACGCCAGCCCCTCCTCATCGAGCAGGATGCGCATCAGCTCGGGGATGGCGATCACCGGGTGGGTGTCGTTGAGCTGGATGGCCACCTTGTCGGGGAAGACATCCCAGCTCTCGTTGCGCAGATGGAAGCGGCGGATGATGTCGCGCAGCGAGCATGTGCAGAAGAAGTACTGCTGCTTGAGCCGCAGCTCCTTGCCCTGGGGCGTCTCATCATTCGGGTAGAGCACCTTGCTGATATTCTCTGAGTAGGTCTTCACCTCGACGGCGCGCACATAGTCGCCCGCGTCGAAGAGCTGGAAGTCGAACTCATTGGTGGCGCGCGCCCGCCACAGGCGCAGGATGTTGACCGTCTGGGTGCCATAGCCGGGCACCAGGGTCGTGTAGGGCTCGCCGAGCACACGCATGCCGGGGATCCAGCGCCCGCGCTTGCGGCCCTGCTCGTCGATATACGTCTCGGTGCGGCCGTACAGCCCAACCTCGATCATATTGTCCGGCCCCGGGAACTCCCACGGGGTGCCGTGGAACAGCCACTCGTCCGGCTCCTCGACCTGGCGGCCATCGACGAAGGTCTGCTTGAAGATGCCGAACTCGTAGCGGATGCCATAGCCGACCGCCGGCATATCGAGCGTGGCCAGCGAGTCGATGAAGCAGGCGGCCAGGCGCCCCAGGCCGCCGTTCCCCAGGCCCGGCTCGACATCCATCGCGATCAGATCGTCGAGGCTGCGCCCGCTGGCGGCGAGCACCTCGCGGATCAGCTCGGTGCTGCCCGAGTAGAGCAGGTTCTGCGGCAGCTGCTTGCCGAGCATATACTCGGCCGAGAGATAGTAGACAAACTTGGGGTTCGCCTGGTAGTGCGCCTCGGTGGTCTGGCGACGGCGGGTCACGAGCAGATCACGCACCACCAGCGACAGGGCGGTGTAGACGTCGTGCTTGCTGGCGGACTGGATCGTCGAGCCGAGGGAGTAGTAGAGGTGATCGACCAGCGACTGCATAATCGACTCGCGGGTCGGCTCGGTGCGTCGGACATCGGGCGGCGTGGTCATCCCGTTGGTGACGGTCATAGTGCGAATCCTCTTTCGGTTCAGCTGAACCCGCGGGAGATGTCTGGCCCATCATAACATCCTTTGTCGGATGCCCCGCAGCCCATAGGCCGAGGCGGCCCGTCTGATCATTGCAAACATCGTGCACGAGCTGTGCAACTATGGTATGCTGATACAGGCCCGGCCTCCACATCTCCGTCCGCGGGCGGCGGTCGCAGGCGGGCCCAGGCTACTAGATGCCAGCACTAGCAAGGACACAATCCTATGGCGACAGCCATTAACCCCACCGACAGCGAGCGACGCTACAGCGTCACCGAGAGCCAGCTCCCCGGCGAGCACGGCCCGACGCGCTACTGGGCCTCTGAGCCCCGGCACGGGC
>JAAXUL010000299.1 GCA_013336035.1 Chloroflexales bacterium | reverse complement strand
GGGCCAGGGGTGGCCCGGCCAGGGCCGCCAGCGGGCCCAGCGGCACCAGGTAGGCCACCCTGGCCCCCAGCAGGTCGCCACACAGGGCCGTGAAGGGCGCGTCGGCGCCCGCGGCGGGGGCCGCGAGGTCGCTCCCAAGCGGGCGCACCAGGCCCTCGTAGAGCCGCTGGCCGGCCACGAAGGGCCGCAGGCCGCCCAGGGCCCGCTCGCGCTCCTCGAACGAGCGCCAGCCCAGCAGCGCGAAGAAGACCGTCATCAGGATCGTGGCGATGAGCAGCTGGTAGATCGGCTGTTCGGGGATGCCCGCGCCGCTCAGGCTCCAGCCGACGGTCAGGCCGTAGCCGGCGGCAAGGATGAGCAAGCGCCGCCACTGGCGCCGCAGCTCGCCGCGGGGCAGAGCCTTGCCCGTAAAGATCTCGTAGGCTACAATGGCCTGGCCGATCAGCACCATGGCCACGGCGATCAGCAGCGCGACAAAGAGGTCGAAGACGATGATCGAGGTGAGCACCCGGGCGCTCAGGCCGGGCAGATTGCCCTGGCGGACCTGCTGGAGCACCCAGGTCGCGGCCGCGCCCACGGCCAGGCCCACGGCCAGAAGCGTCCAGGTGGCGGCCACGAGCCAGGGGCGCGCCCGCCGCCGGGCCTCGGCGCCCATAAAGCGGTCGGAGCCGGCGGGCGCCCGCAGCACGGCCAGCGCGAAGAGGGTGCAGAGCACGCTGTAGACGGGGTAGATCAGGGCCACGGCCGGCAGCGGCCCCACCGCGAAGAGGGGCGCGATCCCCCGGCCGACCACCTCGCTGTAGTCGGGCAGCGGGTCGAAGAGCAGCAAGGTGGCGAGGGCGAGCAGCCCCACGGCGCTGACGGCGGCGAGCCAGCGGCGGGCCACCGGGCGCCCCAGGGCGCCGCTGTACCAGGCCATCACCAGGTACCAGAGGTAGGGGGCGGCCAGCAGCACCAGCCAGCCCAGGCGCCACCACAGCTCCATTTCGCCGGTAAAGGTGCCGAGCACCCGCCCGACCACGGCGGTGTGGCCGACGAAGAAGGCCGCCCCGAAGAGCAGCCCGCCGCCCGCCACCCAGGTGCCCCAGGCGCGCCGCTCGGCGTTCAGCAGCACGGTCAGGCCTAGCCAGAGCAGCACCACTGTGTTGAAGAGCGAGGTGGCGATCAGGGCCCAGTCGAAGAGGGTGAGGAGGCGGTAGGTCATGGCTCGTAGGGCGCCCACTCGCCGCGCTCGTCCTCCGCGAGGGGCGTCCCGTCGTCGGGCCAGCGCAGCAGGCGGCCGGCCTGTACGATCAGGGCGGCGCGGGTGCGGGCGATCTTCTCGTCGGCGGCGCTGTCGGCCAGGCCCCAGGCGGCGTAGATCTGGCCGTTGGTGCGGCTGATCGTGCGCTTGTCGCGGAAGCCCAGGCGGGCCGCGATCTGCTCGTTGCTCATGCCCGCGGCCAGCATGCGCGCCACCTGCTGCTCCGAGGGCTCGAGCAGGGCCATCGGCGAGCGCTCGTCCTTGCGGCTGACCTCGTGGACCCGCGACTCGATCTCGGGGTCGATGGCGCTGCGCCCGGCCACGGCGTCGCGGATGAGCGGCACGATCAGCTCGGGCAGCAGATAATTCGACTTGCGCACATAGGCGTAGTGGCTGAGAATGCCCGAGCGCCGAAAGGCCCGGTAGTAGGCGTCGTCGTCCTGGATGGAGTAGAAGACCACGGGCAGGCGGGGGAACTCGCGCCGGATCGCCACGGCGGCCTCGATGCCGTTCCAGACCCCGGCGAGCTGCACGTCCATCAGCACGGCCTCGGGCGGCGCCTCGAGGCAGCTGGCCAGGGCCGCCTCGCCGCTGCCGCAGTCGCCCACCACCGTCACGGCGCCCGTCGCCGACAGCCCGGCCACCAGGGCCGGCCGCAGGCGCTCGTTATCCTCGACCACCAGAAGCCTGATCATTCGGGGCTTCCTCTGCCAGGGTGTAGGCGAAGGACAAAAACTGCCCGACCGCACAGCGCGAGGCCCAGGTCAGACGCTCAGGTCTTTCGTCGTTGGTCGTCTGTCATTGATCTTTAGTCGCTGGTCGTTCGCCCGCATGTACCACAGGGCTACGAGCAGCCCGGCGGCCACCAGGTCGGTGCCGATGTCGGTGAGATCGTTCAGGACCACGCCGCGCCCCTTATAGAGCAGCTGAAAGCCCTCTTGCCCAAGCGCCACGCTCAGGATGATGGCCATATAGACGGGGGGCCGCCGGCGCAGGGCGGGGAAGGCGGCCAGGAGGGCCGCGCCGAGCGCGATGAAGATCAGGGTGTGCCCGACGGCGTGAGCCGCCTCGGTTGGGAAGAGCACATCAGCGATGGCGTTAGCCTGGGACGAGAGCTTGGTGAGCCAGCCGAAGGGGAAGAGGGTCAGGGCGAGCACGAGCATGAGTGGAGCGTAGGGTTTGGATGTTTGCTTCATAGCTCTCAGCATAGCGACACTGTCAAGCACCTGAGTGCGCGGCCCGGCGGTCTCAGTGGGTGGCGGCGGGCAAGCTTCGGGGCGATGATCAGGGCCATCGACCCTCAGATAAGCCAGGGAGGCCCCGTATGACGACCACCACAACGACGATCAGCCGAGCGGGCGAGAGCGCGCCCGCGCAGCCCGTGATCGAGCGCTTCCTGCGCGACCGCGAGAGCGTCTGGCGCCAGATCGCCGCCGAGGAGCACCTAGGCGTCCTGATCCGCCGCATGCTCGTCAGCTCGTCGGCCAGCCTGGCCGCCTACGGGGCCGTGGTCGGCATCGCCCACAGCGTGCCCCAGGCCCTCGCCTCGGCCCTCAAGCTGCCGGTGCTCTTCTTGCTAACCCTGGCGATCTGCCTGCCGACGCTCTACCTCTTCAACCTGGTCTGGGGCGGGCGGCTCTCGGCGCGCCAGGTGCTCGCCCTGCTCATGGCGACGATCACGGTCACCTCGGCCCTGAGCGTGGCCTTCGCGCCGATCACCCTCTTCTTTATGATCACGGCCCAGAGCTACCCCTTCTTCGTGCTGCTGAACACCGCCATCCTGGCCCTGACCGGCACCGTGGGCCTGAGCTTCCTGGTCGAGGGCACGAGCTTCCTAAACAAACAGGCCGAGGGCGGCGCCCGGATCAACGGCGGCCTGCTCTACGCCTGGCTGCTGCTCTACGCCTTCGTCGGCACCCAGCTGGGGTGGACCCTGCGGCCCTTCTTCGGCGACCCCGGGCGGCCCTTCGTGCTCTTCCGCGCCCTCGAGGGCAACTTCTACGGCGGCGTGATCGATCTGATCAGCGCTCTGCTGCGGTAGCCAGGGAGACGCTATGACACTCTTCGACACGCTCACGAAGCTGGCCGGGCTGGCGATAGTGATGGCGGTGGCGGTGGGCGCAGTGCTGCTGCTGCTGCGGGCCGGCGGGCCGCAGGCGGCGCCGGCCGGCCTCGAGGTCGGCTACCCGCCCGAGCGCTTCCCCGACGTCGCCCTGGCCCGCACGCCCGCCCTGGCCGATCTGGCGGCGGTACAGAGCCGCCTGCTGACAGTCTACGCCACCCTGCCGCCCCACAGCGGCGCCGCCGTGTGGATGCTGACCTTTCTGCGCGAGCTGCGGGCGATCATGGACACAGCCTACAGCGCCGCGGTCGTGGCCCGCCTCTACGACGACGCCGGGCCGCTCGCGGCCCTCAGCGCCGAGGTGGCCCGTATCGAGGGCGAGGTGGCCGCGCAGCTCACCAGGCGCCTGATCGAGCGCGGCCCCGACGACGGGGGCGACGACCCGCTCGAGGCCCGCCTGGCCGCCCTGCGCCTCTGCGCGCGCGAGCTGGCCTCGGCAACCCGCGGCTGATAGCGAGCGCCCAAGTGGGCGCCCGAACAAACGGAGGGACACGATGACGACCTTACACCGCTTCGCCACCGAGCGGCTGCTCTACCCCTGTCTGGCAGCGAGCGCCCTGGCCGTGGGGCTGCTGGCCGGGCGCGACATCCTGGGGCCGGGGGGCTACAGGTTCCTGATCTGGAACCTCTTCCTGGCCTGGCTGCCCTATCTGGCGGCCCTGTGGGCGGCCTGGTGCGCCGGGCGCGGGCCCCTGGGCGCCGTGGCGGCCGCGCCCGTCTTCGCGCTCTGGCTGCTCTTCCTGCCCAACGCCCCCTACCTGCTGACCGACCTGGTGCACCTGCCGGGGATGGACTTCGTCTGGTGGTATGATGTGGGGACGATGCTGGCCTTCGCGTGGGCGGGCTGCCTGCTAGGGGTGGCCTCGCTGCACGTAGTGCAGGGGGCGGCCCGGACGCGCCTGGGCGCGCCTGCGGGCTGGGCGGTGGTCATCGGCGCCGCCGCCCTGAGCGGCCTCGGCGTCTATGTGGGCCGCTTCCTGCGCTGGAACTCGTGGGACGCCCTGCTGCGCCCGCGTGGCCTGGCCGCCAATCTTATGTCGGTCTTCGGCGACCCCGCCGCCTACCCGCGCATCGTGGGTGTCAGCGGCCTTATCACATGTATAATGCTACTCGGATACTGGACGCTCCTCACCGTACGGCGGGCAGAGACGAACCTCTTATGACTTCACAGCCACCACCTCCACGCTCCTGGTTTGCCCTCAGCCTGGCCGCGAGTCTGCTGTTTGCCCTTCTGGCCGTAGCAATTCAGAGATCCGGGCTATTGATCGCGCTTGATTTCGCGATAGGCGACTTTTTTTACAAAACCCCTCTTTGGAAGATCCGGGGGTTCGACCAGCTCATGGAACTGATGTCGCTCCTCGGCGAAGAGGGCGTCATCCTGACCGCTGTCATAGGCAGCATCCTCCTGGCCCTCCGCCGCTCATGGGGCATCCTCGCGCTCTGGGTCGCGACGATTGGGGGCTCTATCATCCTCAATCGCCTTATGAAAGGGCAATTTCAGACCGTACGCTCCGCGGTCGGCCATCCGGAGTTCGTAGAGGTGAGCACAGGCTTCCCCAGCGGGCACACGATGATGGCGCTGGCGACCTATGGGCTGCTGGCCTACCTTCTCAGCCAGCGCTCACACGATCGTCGCCAGGCGCTGCTCATCTTCGCCGCGTCAGGGCTGATGATCGGGCTCATCAGCCTGAGCCGACTGTATCTCCTCACGCACTACCTCAGCGATGTGCTTGGCGGCGCCGCCGGAGGTATGGCCTGGCTCGCTCTGTGTATCGGCCTGTTCTCTCTGCTCAGCGCGACGCGTGGGACAGAACGAAGGAACGGGCGGCGGCGGCCTGCTCGAGCGTGACGTGCTCGATGATCACCGGGGCGCTGATGCCGGTGGTGCTCAGGGCCTCGAGGAAGGCCGTAGTGTCGAGCGGGCCCCCGGGCCTCCCGTTGTGCGGGCGCACGTCCTTCAGGTGGACGAGCCCGACATAAGGGGCGATGGCGGCGACGCCGGCGGGGATCAGCTCGGCCTGCCGGGCCCAGGTGTCGGGCGGGTCGAGGACGACGCCCAGGTAGGGCGAGTTGACCTCGGCGCAGAGGCGGGCGACGGCCTCGGGGCCATTGAGCACGTGGGTGAAGTAGGGCTCTAGGAGCAGGATGGCCTCGGCCTCGTCGAGCAGCGGGAAGAGCTCATCGACGCTGGCTCGCAGGGCGTCCCACCCGACCTGGGTGTGGTTATCGGGGTGATCGTCGAGCAGGCCGGGGGCGAAGGTGCCGCTCCAGCTGACGACGCGGCGGGCGCCGAGGCCGGGCAGCAGCTCGATCAGGCCGGCGAGCTGCTCGAGCGTGGAGCCCATAGGCGCCTCGCTGGGGCGGAGGGGGTTGGCGTAGCCCGAGGCGGCGGCAATGGCGAGGCCGCTGCCGGCGCTGGCGCGGGCGAGGCGGCGGGCCAGGGCCGCGTCGCAGCCCTCGGGGAAATGTGCGTGCAGCGAGCTGAAGCCCATAGCGGCGACCCGGTCAAGCAGGCGGCCAAGGTCGTCACGGGCGCGGATCTCGAGCCAGAGTCCAGGCTGCATAAGCGTAAAGTATCGGGCGTTGAGTGCTGAGAAGGCCACACGGTGAGCCTGATTATACAGGATATCGCGCGGGGGGATATTTGAGGCGCGCCGCCCGGCGCCCACAGGGCGCCTGTGCTATGATGATTGCGCCGCCGAAACACCCGCGCCCGGCGCCTCCGGGCACCGCAATAGCCACGCCGTATGGCCAATCGCGTGCCGCTCACGTCCACCGCCGCGCTGGCGGACCTGACCTGGCTCAATATCGGAGATATGTACAGCGCCTTCGGGCTGCGCCATGACACACCTCTTCGCGGCCTGGCCGAGCTGGCCTGCCGACCGCCGGCCCGTCGCTTCGCCCAGCAGATGACGGTGCTCGACGCTATCGTGGGCACGCGAGGGCTACGCGCCGGGGCCGCCTGGATCTGCGCCCAGCTGAGCGAGGGCGTCGAGGTGCGGGGCGAGCCGCCGCCCGCCGCGGGGCCCCTGCTGGTGGTCGCCAACCACCCCGGGCTCCTCGACGCGGTCGCGCTCTTCACGGCGATCCCGCGGGCTGACATGCGGGTGCTGGCGATCGCGCGGCCGTTCCTGCGGGCCCTGCCCAATATTGCGGCCCACCTCTTCCCGGTGGGCGAGGGCGCAGCGGCCCGCACCGCCGCCGTGCGGGCCGCCGCCCGCCACCTGCGGGGCGGGGGCGCCCTGCTCACCTTCCCGGCAGGCCGGATCGAGCCCGACCCGCTCAGCCTCGACGGCGCCGAGGCCTCGCTGGCGCGCTGGTCCGAGAGCGTGGATCTGTTCGCGCGCCTGGCGCACGAGGCGACCGTGCTGCCGATGATCGTCGGGGGGGTGATCTCGCCCGCCGCCCTGCGCCACCCCGTCGCCCGGCTGCGCCGGCGCCCCGCCGACCGCCAGTGGCTCGCGGCGATCCTCCAGCTGATGCGCCCCGCGCTCCAGCGGACGAGGGTGCGGGTGCAGATCGGGAGGCCGATTGCCGCCTCGGGCGGCCCCGTGAGCGAGGCTGTTGCCGCCGAGGCACGCCGCCTGCTCGCAGAGATCACCAGGCCATAAGCCTCGCTGGGCCAAACACGCGTCGGGGAAAGCCTCTGCCCGCCCCAGAGCAAAAGGTGGAACCATGATCGAGGTCGCGCGCAAGCCGGTCGAGCGGGTGGCCAGCACCACCCTGCCGACCAGGTACGGGGTCTTCCGCATGCACGTCTATGCGGACGCCGAGGGCAAAGAGCACGTCGCGCTGACCGTCGGCGCGGTAGACGACGGGGCGTCCGTGCTGACGCGCATCCACTCTGAGTGCCTTACGGGGGACGTGTTCGGCTCGCACCGCTGCGACTGCGGCGAGCAGCTCGACCAGACGATGGCCAGGCTGCAGGCCGCGGGCCGCGGGGTGCTGATCTACCTGCGCCAGGAGGGGCGGGGCATCGGCCTGGCCAATAAGATCCGGGCCTACGCCCTGCAAGAGGCGGGGCTCGACACGGTCGACGCGAACCGGGCCCTCGGGCTGCCCGATGATATGCGCGACTACCGCCCCGCCGCCGAGATCCTGCGCGACCTCGGGGTGGCCGCCGTGGCCCTGGTGACCAACAACCCGCTGAAGATCGGCGGCCTCGAGGCCCACGGCGTGCGCGTGGTCGAGCGCCAGGCAGTCCACGTGGCGCCCAATAGCCACAATGAGCCGTATATCTCGGCCAAGCGCGCGCGCATGGGACATCTGCCGTAGATGTGCCCCTGGCTGGGCGGCGCCGGACACAAATGATCCGCTAGCGCTCGACCCGGAAGGGCGGGCCGTCGCCGGACGGCTCGTCGAACGCTTGCGCGGCCAGGTGCCCGGCAAAGACCGCCTGCGCGATGATATTGGGCGCATCGGCGTCGCCGATCACCCGCAGCGTGCGCACCCGCCCCGCCTCGCGCGCCGGCGCCAGGTCCGCCGCCAGCGTGCCGCGAGGCAGCCGGTCGGTCACCAGCACCACCGCATCGCACGGGGCCTCGCTCACGCGGCCCGTGATGGTCGAGACCAGCGTCACCACGCCGGGGCCGATGGCGCCGAGGGTCGCCCTGGTGCACAGCGCGACATGCAGCTCGGCCAGCCGGCGCTGGATGCGCTCCTGCTCGAGGGTGAACTGCGACCAGTACGAGGCCATAGGCGCCGCCGTCACCAGCGTGACCGCGCGGCCCTGGCCCGCCAGCAGCTCGGCGAGCACCCCGCCCATATAGTAGTGGTCGTCGTCGTACACGACCACGCGCCCGGCGGGGAGCATGCCGGCCATCAGGTCGTCGGGCGTGAAGACCGCCGCCTGCGCGTGGCCGGGGATCGGGCGGTGCAGGGTCCGCCCTACACCATCGCGGCGCCAGTCGGCGCCAGTGGCGACGATGATATGCTCGTAGCCGACCTCGAGGATCTCGGGCGCGCTCAGCTGGTTGCCGGGGTAGAGGGTCACCGTGGGCAGCTTGCCGATCTGGGTCAGGCGCCAGTCGACCACCCGCCGCCAGGCGCTCAGGCCAGGGAGCCGGGCCTCGCGCGCGACACGCCCGCCCGGCTCGCGCTCGCGCTCGGCGAGGGCCACCCGGTAGCCGC
>JAAXUL010000298.1 GCA_013336035.1 Chloroflexales bacterium | reverse complement strand
CCAGCGCAGCGGGGAGGTGAGGGTATAGTTGATCGCCTTCTGGACCGACGGCAGCAGGCGCAGCATCCAGGCGGTGTCGCCCGTGGTGCGCCAGGTCTCGTAGACCAGCTGCGCGTAGAGGTACTCCACGTCGGCCTCGACCGGCGTGCGCTTGCCGGGGATGCCCCACTCGGGGCGGGGCAGGTAGTCGAGCAGAATGCCTTCGGGGGCCTGGGCGGCGGCGTTGGCCTCGACCAGGCTGGTCAGCTCGGTCTCGAAGTAGCGGAAGGCCCGGCCCTGGTAGTAGTGGTCGCGCAGCCAGAGCAGCGGGCTGTCGGGCGAGCGGTAGCCCACGACCCTGCGGCCGTCCAGCTCGTAGCTGAGGCGCTTGGCGGCCATGAAGCCCTTCACGCGCTCGTAGAGCTGGTCGAAGGCCGCGACGCCCGAGCGCACGACGGTCTGGGCGTCGAGGCGGTAGAGCGAGCCGGCCGCCACCTGGCGGCCGTCGGGCAGGAACAGGGCGCCCCAGTGCTCGCCCAGGGCGCCGCGCGGGGCGACGGCCACCGAGCCGAAGCCGCCCACCAGGGTCAGGGGGACGCTGCCCGCGTCGCGGCCCCGGGCGTCGAAGACCAGCAGTGTGGCCGGCCCGCTGTAGCCCTGGATGTTCACATTGACCACGGCGGGCGCGAGCGGCGTGACGACGGGGCTGGCGCTCGTAAACGAGGCGACGCCCTGGGCGCGGACAGGGGCCAGTGGGAGCAGGGCCGCGATGATCAGGGCCGCGAGGCCCAGCAGCAGATGGCGGTGCAGCCGAGGCACGGAAAAACCTCTTCGAGGAATGTATAGTTAGTCTACACTCTACGGATTGTAAGGGCGAAGCATTTGCTTCGCAAATGCCCCAATAGGAGCCAATGTATGACCACAAGAAAAAAGCGCGTCTTCTCGGGCATCCAGCCCTCGGGGATGCTGCATATCGGCAACTACCTCGGCGCGATCCAGCAGTGGGTCCAGGGGCAGGGCGAGAAGGTCAACTTCATCTGCATCGTCGACCTGCACGCCATCACCGTGCCGCAGGAGCCCGAGGCCCTGCGGCGGCAGACGCGCGAGCTGGCGGCCCTGCTGATCGCCGCCGGCATCGATCCCCAGCAGACGACGCTTTTCGTGCAGAGCCACGTGCGGGCCCACGCCGAGGGCTGCTGGGTGCTCAACTGTGTCACGCCCCTCGGCTGGCTCGAGCGCATGACCCAGTATAAGATGAAAGCCCAGAAGCAGGAGAGCGTGCTCACCGGCCTGCTCGACTACCCGGTGCTCCAGGCCGCCGACATCCTGCTCTACGACAGCGACGAGGTGCCCGTGGGCGAGGACCAGAAGCAGCACGTCGAGCTGACCCGCGACATCGCCGGGCGCTTCAACCATCTCTACGGCGAGACCTTCGTGCTCCCCCAGCCGGTCATCCGCGAGAGCGGCGCCCGCATCATGGCCCTGAACGACCCGGGCGCGAAGATGAGCAAGAGCGACTTCACGCGCGGCCACGCCATCCGCGTCAATGATAGCCCCGACGAGATCCGCTGGGTGGTCAAGCGGGCCGTCACCGACCCGGGCCGCGAGATCACGTTCAGCGGCGACCCGGCGCGGGCCGGCGTGAACAATCTGCTCCAGATCTACGAGCTGTTCACTGGCCAGAGCCGGGCGGCGATCGAGGCTCACTTCGCCGGCAAGGGCTACGGCGCCCTCAAGGCCGATGTGGCCGAGGTCGTGGTCGAGGGCCTGCGCCCCATCCGCGAGCGCTACGAGCAGCTGATCGCCGACCCGGTCGAGCTCGACCGCATCCTCGCCATCGGCGCCGAGCAGGCCAGGGCGGTGGCCGAGCCCAAGATCCGCGAGGTGATGGCGAAGGTCGGTTTTGTGCTCTCCACAACATAAGGTGAGGGAGAGCCTGGCTCTCCCCCTGGCCCCACGCTGAGAGGATATGGTATGTACTCTCCGTCGCTCGACGAGATCCGCGCGCTGCGCGACCGTGGCAACCTCTGCCCGATCTACCGCGAGATCCTGGCCGACCTCGAGACGCCGGTCTCGGCCTACCTGAAGGTGGCCCACGGCAGCCACAGCTTTCTGCTCGAGAGCGTCGAGGGCGGCCAGCACCTTGCCCGCTACTCGTTTATCGGCAGCGACCCCTACCTGGTGCTGCGCCTCGACAAGGGCATCGCCCAGGCGATCCAGGGCGGCTACAAGCAGACCCTGCCCTACAGCGACCCGCTTGTGGTCCTGGGCAGCTACCTGAGCGCGTACCGGCCGGTGCGCCTGCCGGACCTGCCGCGCTTTGTCGGTGGCGCGGTGGGCTACCTGGGCTACGAGACGGTCAGCTACTTCGAGCGTCTGCCGGTGCCCGAGCGCTGCGACTACCAGATGCCGGAGGGCCTCTGGATGTTCGTCGACTCGCTGCTGATCTTCGACCACCTGCGCCATAAGATCAAGGTCCTCTCGCACGTGCACCTGGACGCGACGGACCTGGAGGAGGAGTACCGCCGGGCGACCGAGCGCATCGAGGCCCTGGTCGAGCGCCTGCAACAGCCGGTCGGCGCGGTCGCCCACCTGAGGGGCAACAGCGCACCCCTCCCCCGCAACTACGAGCCGCACTCGCCGACTGAGCCAGGGGGCGCGAAGGCCGGCGCGCGCACGCCCGCGTCGAACCTCACCCGCGAGCAGTACCACGCCAACGTGATGCGGGCCAAGGAGTATATCGCCGCGGGCGATATCTTCCAGGTGGTGCCCTCGCAGCGCTTCGTGCGGCCGACCCTGGCCGACCCGGTGACGATCTACCGGGCCCTGCGCACGATCAACCCCTCGCCCTATATGTTCCTGCTGCGCACCGCCGAGGGCGACCTGGTGGGCGCCTCGCCCGAGCTGCTGGTCCGCGTGCAGGAGGGCGAGGTGCTCACGCACCCGATCGCCGGCACGCGCCGGCGCGGCCACGATCTTTCCGAGGACGCCGCCCTGGCCGAGGAGCTGCTGCACGATGAGAAGGAGCGGGCCGAGCATCTGATGCTGGTGGACCTGGGCCGCAACGATATCGGCAGGGTGAGCCAGCCGGGCACGGTGCGCGTGCCCGAGTTTATGTTCGTCGAGAAGTACAGCCACGTGATGCATCTGGTGAGCCACGTGACCGGCCATCTGCGCGAGGAGATGGACGCGCTCGACGCGCTGCGGGCCTGCTTCCCTGCCGGCACGGTGAGCGGCGCGCCCAAGATTCGCGCCATGGAGATCATCGCTGAGCTGGAGGGCACCCGCCGGGGCGTCTACGCGGGGTGCGTGGGCCACGTCGGCTTCAACGGCGACCTCGATACCTGCATCGCCCTGCGCACGATGGTCGTCCAGAACGGGGTCGCCTACGTGCAGGCCGGCGGGGGCGTCGTGGCCGACAGCGACCCCGAGGCCGAGTACCAGGAGAGCCGCAATAAGGCCGCCGCGCTGCTCAGGGCTATCGATCTAGCAGAGGAGCTGCTGTAGGTGGCGGCCCTGGTTTGAGGGGCACAAGGAGGGCCTGGGGGTGCTGCACTCCCCAGGCCCTCCTTGCTATTAGCGCCATAAGATCGGCAGGATCAGGCGTGTTGTCGCCGTCCAGGTGCGCTGGCGCACGTACACCGGGGCCTCGCCGATGCTGAAGTGGGCCAGGCCGCCCGCGATGCGCACTGGCAGGGGCACCCCATCGCGGCTGAAGATCTGTGGCGTGGCGCCGCCCGCGAGCGGCAGAGCCACCTCCTCTGCGCCGCTGGTGCGCCAGAGCATCTCGACCAGGGCGTAGTCAGGCGTGCGGAAGCGCAGGTGGAAGCGGGCATCGGGGCTGGGCCCGCCGGGGTCATAGGCGAAGCTGTGGAGGGGCCCGAGGCCGGCGAAGGCGGCCCCGCCGATCTGGCTCGCCATAACGCTGTACGCCGCGACGGCGGGCTTGGGGGCGTACCCCAGGGCGGCGGTGCGGTACAGGGCCGCCTCCTCCCAGAAGTTGCGCGCCGAGCCGTCGAACTTATCCTCGAGCTGGAACCAGCTGATGTGCTGGACCCCCAGGGCGATGGCGATAGCGTAGGCGCGCGCCATATAGCTCGCCTGCTGCTGCTCGCTCTTGCCGATCAGCGCCGCCGGGCCGGGGGCGGCAAGACGGGCCGCGCACGCCCCAGCCTCTTCCAGGCAGGGCTCGGCCGCGTAGGCCCGCGAGGCCGTCGGGCCGAGGGTCAGGCGCCAGTCAGGGGCGAGGGGGTTGCTCGCGCTCAGGGCGGCGCCGGCGTAGCAGTCGCTCTCGGCGGCCGAGCAGGTTGACCAGCCCAGCTCGCTGATCCAGATGGGCCGGGCCGAGCCGCCGAGGCGGGCCGTGCGCTCGTTGAGCCACGAGCGGGCCGTGGTCAGGCGCCCCCACAGCGTCACGGCGCCGTAGAGCCCCGGCTGGTCGGGCGCCACGTCGGGCATATATGGGTGGACGGCCAGGGCGTCGAAGCTGCGCCAGATCGCCGGCCGCGCCGCCAGGGCCTCGTCGAAGAAGCGCAGCCCGTCCCAGTGGCCGACCTCGTCCTTCCAGGCGCTGTCGAGCACATAGAGCCCGCCCGGGGCCACGGTGGCCGTGGGGTCGGCGGCCTTTGCGGCGGCGTAGCCCGCCTCGAGGATGGCGGCGTACTCGGCGGGGCTGCCGGGCCAGGTCTCCCAGGCGTTGGGCTCGTTCCAGATCTGCCAGGCGGCCACGCGGGGCGAGCCGGGCGCGTCGGCGTTGCCGTCGCCGTCGTAGCGCTCGACCACGGCGAAGACGTAGTCGGCGAAGTCCTGGGGGTTGGCGGGCGGGCACCAGTAGGCTTCGGTGACCACCCCGGCGGCGGCGTAGCGCCCGACGCGCGGGCCGCAGTCGCTCACGCGGGCCCACGCGGGCGTGGTCAGCAGCATGCCGATGATCCCGTAGCCGGCCTGGGCCGTCTCGAGCAGGCGCCGGTCGAAGTGGGGCCATGCCCAGAGGCCCTTGCCGTCGCGCTCGAGGTTGCCCCAGCTCAGCTCCTCGCGGGCCCAGGCGGCGCCCATCTGGCGGCCGCGGCCGATCAGGGTGCTGACCCCCGCGTCGCCATCGCGACTGTTGCGCTCGAGGCCCGTGAAGTAGGTGTTGATGCCGAAGAGGCTAAGCTGCGCGGGCTGCCCGGCGGCGACCGGGGCCTGGGCGCGGCTAGGGCCTGCGGCGAGGGCGCAGGCGATGCCGAGGATGGCCAGGGTGATCCGAAGGAGTCGTGTTGCCATAGCCGGGGCATCGTAGCACGGCCCGCGGCGCCGAGCAAGCCGAACCCCTCTCCCGCCGGGCGAGAGAGGGGTTCGAGGAGGGGCCGCCGTACGCTAGGGCCTCAGCAGCGGCAGGTAGGTCATAAGGCCGCTCGCCGTGACTGGGCCGTACTCGGTGAGCCCCCCGCCCTGGGCGACCTCGACCAGCCAGTAGCTGTGGGCGGTGCCGGGCGCCGCGGACGGGTCGAGGAAGCTGTAGCTGCCCCCGCTCGTGCCGCTCCCCCGGGCGCTAACCAGGGGCATGCTCAGTCGCGTCGCCCGCGCCCTGCTGCCATCGGCGCTGTAGAGCAGGTAGAAGCCCCGGGTGTTCAGCTCTACCCCGGTCTGCCACTCCACCCGCACGCCGGCCGGCGTCTGGGTGGCCCTGAGGCCCTTGAGGGTCACGGGCGTGAGCAGGCTGAACTTCACCGTCGACTGGTCGTCCTCGGTCGCGATGTTGTTGTTCGGCGTGCTGTCGATGTCAAACTCGGCGGCCCGTGAGACCTGGGCGGTATTCCGGATCTCCGTCGAGCTCGACACCATGATCTGCGTGGCGATCAGCAGCTGGGCCGTCTGGCCGGCCGCCAGGGTGCCGACGGTCCATATGCCGGTGGAGGGGTCGTAGACGCCCTGGCTGGGCGCCGCGCTGACGAAGCGCAGCTCGGGGGGCAGCCGCTCCTCGACGGCGACGCCGGTCGCTGTATCGGGGCCGTTGTTCACCAGGTCGATCTGGAAGAGCGCGCCCCCGGTGATCTTATTGAGGTGGGCGACGGTCTTGTTCAGCTCGAGGTCGATCACGCCGCTGGGCAGCGACACGCTGGCGTAGTCATCCTCGTTGGGGTTATTGTTATTGGGCGTGCTGTCGGGGTCGGGCAGGTCCGAGCCCGTGACCTCGACGGCGTTGACGAAGGGGCCCGGGCCGCTGAGCGTGACCGTGACCGTCAGCAGGGCTGTCTCGCCCACGGCCAGGTCGCCCACATCCCAGTCGCCGCTGTTGTAGGTGCCCCTGGCGGGGGCGGCCGAGACAAAGCTCGCGCCGGTGGGCAGCCGCTCGCCGACGTGCACGCCGGTGGCCGGGTCGGGGCCGGCGTTATAGACGCCGACCACATAGCTGATCGTCCCATCGGGGGCCGGGCGGACCGCCGAGGCCCGCTTGCTGACCGACAGATCGGCGACGGGGCTGCTGACGGTGGCCCAGTCGAAGTCGTCCTCGCCTTCGACCGTGCCGTTGACCTCGCCGTCGGCGGGGCCATTGTTCGGCGTGCTGTCGGGGTCATACTGGTCGGCGCCGCTCACCTCGGCGGTGTTGGTGAAGGGGCCGACGCCGTCCATGCGGGCGATAATGGTCAGGGTGACGCTCTCGGCGATGCCGAGGGTGCCCACCTGCCAGGTGCCCGAGGCCGGGCTGTAGCCGTCGGTGGTTACAGTGGCGCCCCTGGTGACGGTGTGGCTGAGGTAGGTCAGGCCGGCGGGCAGATGCTCGCTGACGCGCACGCCGGTGGCCGCGAAGGGCCCATCGTTGGTCAGGACAATGCTGAAGCTGACATTGCCGCCGAGGGTGGGCCTGGTGGGCGTGGCGCTCTTGGTCAGCCGCAGGTCGGCGATCTGGGGCGCCAGGGGCACGCTGGCGTAGTCGTCTTCGCCGGGGTCGTCGTTGCCGGGCGTGCTGTCGGGGTCGGGCTGATCCGAGCCCGTGATCTGGGCTGTGTTGACGATGCGTGCCACACTCTGGACGATCGCGCGCACAGAGAGGGTGGCCCGGCCGCCCGCCGGCACGGTGCCCACCGCCCAGAGGCCGGTGTTTACGTCGTAGGTGCCCTGGCTGGGCGTGGCGGCGACGAAGGCGAGGCCGCTGGGCAGCCGGTCGGTCACGGCCACCCCGGTGGCGGTGCTGGGGCCCTCGTTGCGCAGGGTGAGCGTGTAGGTGATCTCCTCGCCCAGGTTGGGCTGCGGGTTGTTCACACCCTTGCTGAGGGCGAGGTCTGACAGGTCGCCCCCGATAGTGGCGAAGCCCTGATCGTCCTCGAGGGCGTTATCGTTGTTGGGGGTGCTGTCGGGGTCGTACTGGTCAGAGCCGCTAATCTGGGCGCCGTTGGTGAAGGGGCCGGGGGCGAGCACAGTGACCTCGATGGTGAGGGTCGTGGTGACGCCCGGGTCGAGGGCGCCGACGTCCCACAGGCCGCTGATCGGGTCGTACGTGCCCTGCGCGGGGGTGGCGCGGACGAAGGCCAGCCCGGTCGGCAGCCGGTCGGTGACGCGCACCCCGGTGGCCCGGTCGGGGCCCTTGTTGCTGAGGGCGATCGTGAACACGGCGTTCTGGCCGACGTTGACCCGGGCCGCGCTGACCGCTTTGGTCAGCTCGAGGTCGGCGATGGCGCTGGGCACGGCGACGCTGCTCTGGTCGTCCTCGTTGGGGTTGTTGTTGTTGGGCGTGCTGTCGGGGTCGGGCAGGCTCGAGCTGGTCACCTGGGCGGTGTTGCTGACGGGCGTGCCGTCCCAGCGGGCGCGCACATTCAGCGCGACCACCTCGTTGCGCACGAGCTCGCCGACGGTCCAGAGGCCGCTGGTCGCGTTGTAGGTGCCCTTGGTGGTCGAGGCGCTGACGAAGGCCAGGCCGGCGGGCAGCTGCTCGGTGACGCTGACGTTCGCGGCGCGGCTTGGGCCACGGTTGCGCAGCTCGATCTTGAACTCGATCACGCCATTGACCTGCGGGGGCGGGGCTGTGACCAGGCTCTTGGTCAGCTCGAGGTCGGCGATGGCGGCGATCGGCGCAACGTTGGTGTCCTCGTTATTGTTCAGGTTGGGGTCGGTGGTGTCATTCGGGCGGCGCACCGAGGCCGTGTTGCTCAGGGTGCCCTCGGCGTCTGGATCGAGGGTGCCGGTGATGCTGTAGGTGATCGCCGAGTTCGGATCGAGGTCGACCGTGGTCGAGATCAGGTTGCCGCTGCCCGTGGCGTCGCCGCAGCGGCCAGCGCCCTGGGTGACGGCGCAGCTCCAGGTGACGCCGATAACCTGCGCGGGCACGTCGTCGTGGACGCGGGCGCCCGCCGCGGCGCTGGGGCCGGCGTTGCGCACGACGACCGAGTAGTTGAGCGCCTCGCCGGGGGTGAGCACGGCCGGGCTGTGGGTCTTCTCGACCGACAGCTCGGCCTCGGCGAGCAGCACGTTGCCGGTAATGCGGATCGGGTCCGAGGGGTAGTAGGTCCAGGTGTCGATCATGCGCCGGTCGCCGAAGG
>JAAXUL010000297.1 GCA_013336035.1 Chloroflexales bacterium | reverse complement strand
GGGCCGCACCGCGCAGCGCGAGCACCTTGGTGATCGCGGCGGTCAGGGTGGTCTTGCCGTGGTCGACGTGGCCGATCGTCCCGATGTTCACATGCGGCTTCGTCCGCTCGAACTTCTGCTTCGCCATGAACTCCTCTGCTCCTTGAGCTCACTAAAATGCGCCGCTCGTGCCGGTAAATGCCGGCACGAGCATCCTAGCGAGGCACCTCGCACGCCACGCCTCTAGCAGTTCTGGAGCCTACGACGGGACTCGAACCCGTGACCTCGTCTTTACCAAAGACGTGCTCTACCAACTGAGCTACGTAGGCTTGTAGTGGTGGGCCGGGCAGGATTCGAACCTGCGAAGGCGTAAGCCAACAGATTTACAGTCTGCCCCGTTTGACCGCTCCGGAACCGACCCACATACCTGGAGCCGACGCAGGGAATTGAACCCTGAACCTACGGTTTACAAAACCGTTGCTCTGCCAATTGAGCTACGCCGGCGTATCGCATATTAAAGAGTGCTGTTCCCCACAGCCGGCGTATTCTACCATAGCCCTGGCCATTGTGCAAATCCCCTCGCGGGCCGCTCCTCTTGCCACGCCTCGCCGCTTCCGGTATGATTGCCGTGCAGATCTTTCCGCCTGCCGGGACGTACGATGAACTTCCTGCGACGACTGTTCGGCGGCCAGAGCAGCCCTGCCGACAATGCGCTTCACCTGTATGTGCGCTGTGGCCACTGCGGCGCCCCTGTCCATGTGCGGGTCAATCTCTACAATGACCTCGCCGTCGAGTTCGGCGACAGCGAGGACGTCGCGGGCTACCATCTGCGTAAAGAGATTATGGACTCGCGCTGCTTCCGTCTAATCTATGCTGACCTGAGCTTCGACCGTAACCGGCGTGAGCTCGCCCGCTCGATCGAGGGCGGCGAGTTTATCAGCCGAGACGAGTTCGAGCGCCTGACTAGCACCCCCGCGGAGCCCCAATGAGTGTCTCACCCGTCTTCCTCATCTCCCTCGTGGCCAGCGCCATGCTTGGCGGCGTGGGTGGCGGCGCTTTTCGTCTGGTTGCCCCTGTCCAGGCCTGGAATATCTTTATCGCGACATTTCTCTGGACCCTGATCGCCGCCGCTGGCACCACGATCGCTCGCTTTGCCGTCGAGCGTGTGCGCCGCGGTAACTGGCGTCGCGGCCTCTGGCTCGCCCACGCCCAGAGCTTCCCCCTCACGACGGTCTTCCTGCTCGCCGCGGCCGGCCTCGGAGGCGCCATCGGTCTATCGGTGGTCACTGTCCTCTATGGCTGCACCCTCGTTGTCGCCCTTACGCTTGCCGCCCTTGGGGTGCTCACCTCACCATATACGCGCTAGGGCGGCGCATGCGCCGCCCCGCGGGATGCCACCATGGCCGTCCTCCCGCTCCCCGATCTGCTGGCCCTGCGCGCCGGGTGGCGCGCCCAGGGGCTGCGGGTCGTGCTCACCAATGGGGTGTTCGACCTCATCCACGCTGGCCACGCCGGCTATCTGGCGCAGGCGCGCACGCTGGGCGACCTGCTGGTGGTCGCCCTCAACTCTGACCTCTCGACAATGGCGATCAAGGGCCCCCTGCGCCCGATCGTCCCCGAGGCCGACCGCGCCGCCCTGCTCGACGCGCTGCGCCCCGTCGACTATGTGACGATCTTCCACGAGCCGACAGCCGAGGCCGTCGCCGACGCGCTGCGCCCCGAGGTCTATGTCAAGGGCGGCGACTACGCCGCGGGCCCCGACGGCGCACCCGACCTCGCCCGCCTGCCCGAGGGGCGCGTTGTCACCGCCTATGGCGGACAGATCGTCCTGCTGCCCTACGCCGAGGGCCGCTCGACCAGCGCGCTGATCGAGCGGATCATTGCGCGGTACGCGCCGTAGGGGCGCTCTAGAAGAACCGCTTGGCGATCTTCCAGATCCCCTGGTTCCACGGCACACGGTGCGAGATGCCGCTGGCGTTCTGGAAGTCGGCCAGGTGCTCGACGTACCAGCGATAGTTGCGCACCAGAGCGTCTTTGTTCGAGTACTTCGGCCTGAAGCCGAGCACGCGCTCGGCCTTCTCGACCGAGACGAACGAGTCCTCGGTGACGGTGCCGTAGGCCCACTTGTAGACCGGCGAGATCTTCAGCTTCTCGGCCAGGACCAGGGCCGCTGTCGCCGGCGCCGCCGGGAAGGTGACGATCTTCTTGCCGAAGCCCGCGGTGTCCAGCACCGCCTGGAAGTCCTCCTTGATCGTCGTGAACTCTCTGGCGCCGATGTTGAAGGTGTCGTTTGCCCACTCGCCATCGAGGGTCAGACAGAGGTAGATCGACTCGCAGAGGTCCTCCACATCGAGGAGCTGGTAGCGGTTCTTGCCGCTGCCGGGCAAGGGGAAGTTCTTGCCATCCTTGGCCCAGTCGTAGAGCATAGCGAAGATGCCGAGGCGCTCGGGGCCGATGAAGGACTTGGGCCTGATGATCGGCACGCACATGCCCCTGGCGCGAAAGCTGAGGCAGACCTCCTCGGCCTTGACCTTGGCCTCGCCATAGGGGCCGACTCCGTCCATCTTATCGGTCTCGAGCAGGGGGTGATGGTCGGGGATGCCATAGACCGCCGTGGTCGAGATATGGACAAAGCGCTCGAGCTTGTGGTCGAAGGCGGTCTGGATGACATTGCGCGTGCCGTCGATGTCGGTCGAGAAGATGTCGGCCGGCTTGTAGAGGGGCAGGGCGGCGGCGGTATGGACCACCAGATCCACGCCTGTCATCGCCCGCTCGACAGCGGCCTTGTCGCGGATGTCGCCGGTGTGGACCTCGATGCGCGCGCGCTCGGGGTAGTCAAAGGGGGCGATATCAAGAGAGCGGACCTTGTAGCCCCGCTCGAGCAGGTAGCGTACAAGGTTGATGCCCAAGAATCCGGCGCCGCCGGTGATCAAGACGGTCTTGCTCATTGAAAGGCCTACTCGCTTTGTTGCATAAGGGCTCTGATCAGCCCACCGCGGGCAATTATACCTGACAATTTTTGCTCGTCATCGATCACAGCGAGCCGCTCGACGCCCAGCTCGAGCAGGCGCCGGGCCGCATCGAGCACGCTAGACTGAGGATCAATAGCGGGCGGGTCGACCACGAAGAGGCCCGCGAGGCCACGCTCCTCGCCGGGCAGGGCTGTCGTGGGCGTGGGCCGAGGGCTTTGGAGGGCCTTCAGGAATGAGGCGCGCTCGGCGCCGGCGAGTCCTCGCAGGGCAGTCGCATCGTCGAGGGCGCCGACAAGACGGCCGTTGTCGTCGAGCACGAGCAGGCGGCGCTCTGGGGTGGCGAGCAGATGGGCCAGGGCCAGGTTGAGCCGCGCGCTCGCCGCGACATAGTGAGCGGCCGTCTGCATCACCAGCCGCACAGGGGTGGGGGGCTCGGCGTCGCGCACGGCGCCCTCGTCGGGCGTGGCCATCGCCTGGGCCACCGCCTCGCGCAGTACGTGCTCTTGTCCGAGGAGCCCCGCGAGGCGCCCGTCGTGCTCTACGACAGGGATCTGGGTGTAGCCCCACTCGACCATTGTAACGAGGGCCTGGGGGATGGTAGTGCTGAGCCCGACGCTGCGGGGCTCGGCGCTCATCACATCGCGGGCGGCGTGGCCGGCCAGGGGAGCCAGGGCGGCCGTGCGCTCATCGGCGCTGAGGCTGGGCAGCAGGGCGGGAGGCAGGCGCAGCCCGACGCGCCAGATCAGATCCTGCCCAGTGATCATGCCGATCAGACGGCCCGCCTCATCGACCACCGGCAGGGCGTCAAGATGCTCGTCGACGAGGAGATCAAGCGCCTCGGCGAGCGGGGTGCCGGCGGCGACGGCGGGGGCAGGGCGGCGCATCACCTCGCCGACGCTGCGGTCGGGGGTGAAGGGGCCGCGGGCCCGTAGGGTGGCCTGATAGACGGGGACAGTCTCGAGCGTGACGAGGGCCTCGCCGATCAGGGTGTCGAGGAGCGGCAGCAGGCGAGCAACGCGCTCTTCCCGGTCGATCCACTCAACGACGATCGGCTGGTGCTGGTCGGTGCGGTCGGCTATGGCTGGCCGGGCGCGCTGGCCGGGGCCGAAGCCGGCGAGGCCCTGCAGGGCCGTAGCGCCGGTAGCGCCCGCGCGGCGTAGCTGCTCGAGGAGTGCCAGATAGCGTGGGCCGCCCTCCCACTGGTCATCCCGGCTCAGGTAGATACGCACGCGTTGGACGGTGTCAGCTGGGGCCATGGGCTACCTCCTGGCGGGATTATAGCATGGCGAAGCGTCTTGGCTCTGCTATAGAGATACCCACATGAAGTATTGACATTTAATCCTTAAAATGGTACAACATGAGACAGCCCCAGCTCTAAATAGTATAGAATGTAAAGGTACTGACATGGCCAGAGCACTCACCCTCCTCGGCATATCAGGCTCTCGCGTTGGTCAGGCCACAGTGGTCGAGTCGCGCAGCACGATCATCGGCACGGCGAGTGGCTGCGACATGGTCATGCACGACCGGCTGATTCTGCCGCGCCATGCGGAGATTCGAGTGGCCCTTGACCGCTGGTTCATCTTGCCCCTCGACCCGAAGGCGACACTCTTCGTCAACGGCGAGCCGGTGACAGGTCAGCAGCGGATCGAGCCAGGTGATCTGGTGACGGTAGGCACAGCGACGTTTAAGGCGGCCATCGGCTCGGTCGCCGAGCGTCAGGTTGGCGGCGTCTTACGCTGGTAGCCCGCTCGGCCAGAAGGTGCAGAACACGAGAAGGGGCGCAGCCGCGGCTGCGCCCCTCTTTAGTATATGTGTAGCCTCAGGGGCGAAGCAGCCTACGCCCCTGCCCCCGCCCAGGCGTGGAAGTCGGCGGTGATGCCACGCGTGAAGCCACCGACCATCTGGTTCATCTTGTACTCCATGGTGCGCTCGCCGAGAGCCTGGAGGAAGGGGGTCGGCATCAGGTTGAGGAAGCTCGGCACGGGGATGGAGAGGTCGATGTCGACGAGATACTCGACGGTAGTGCCGTCTTCCTCGGGCTGGAAGACCGCCTCGGCGGTGAGCGTCCCTGGGAAGATGACCCCGTTCAGATCGTACGCGGGGCCATCGTTGGCCGGCAGCAGACGGATGGCATACCCTGGCTCGTGGTGGGCCCGCAGGTCGAAGACGGCCGCCATATTGTGACCGTGGCCGTCGGTGGCGCCCACGATCAGCCGGTAGCGGTCGGGGCCGTAGGAGTAGCAGTCGAGCGAGTCGGGCAGCAGCCGGAAGATAGACGGGACGTCGCAGAAGTACTCGTAGGCGATAGCGACAGGCGCGTCAAAGCGGAAGAGGTGGATGGCCTGGCCGCCAAGGTCGATGTAGCGCCCCCGCACTTGGAGGACGGGCGTCCGAATCCGACGCGACACTGTCATGGCGGTCCCCATTTCATATATGCAAATGATCGCCACGCGAATTATAGCACCTACCTTTCGTAAATGCAATATGAGCAAGGGGGTGGGCATGGCTGTTGCAAATCCATGGCATATACCCGCCGATCTTCGCCCCTTATCCCCGATCCTACCGGGGCATGCGTGGCCCCAACCAACGCTCTTAAGGCTCCCCAAAGGTAGAAGTGCGTTGACTTTTTGATTCACAGGTCATACAATGAGGCAAGCTGCGGTAGAGCCAAGGAGTAGATAATGAGCAATAACTCCACCGGGTCCGGTAAGGGCATCTTTTCTCTCTTATTCCGCGAGGTCGGGCTCTTCTCAGAGCAGGCGTGGCAGTGGGCCAACGAGCGCGCCAAAGAGGGCCAGCAGTGGGCCACCGAGCGCGCCAAAGAGGGCCAGAAGTACCTTGAGGATCAGACGCGCGAGATACCTCCTCCCCCCCCTGGCCGCCGATAATTAAGCAGCCCCGCCCGGCCGGCGCCCGCCAGATCGATCAGATGCACCTCGCCAGGGCGTGACATGCCGCTAGGGTATTCGTTTGCCCGTCGGGGTCTCTCTACACGGTGCACTAGGGCCACGCTCGCGCATCCTGGCAACATGCCGAACAGGGAGAGCAAACGCTCTCCCTGTCTTTGTGTGTCCGCTGGGCTGCGCGCTACTCGACGCTACTCGAGGTAGTCGCGCAGATGCTGGCCGACATCGGGGCTGCGCAGTCGGCGCAGGGCCTCGGCCTCGATCTGGCGAGCGCGCTCGCGCGTCATGCCGAGGGCGCGGCCGACCTCCTCGAGGGTGCGGCGTCGGCCATCGACCAGGCCATAGCGCAGGTCGATGATGCGGCGCTCGCGCTCGCTCAGGTGGTCGAGGGCGGCCGAGAGGTCGCGGCGCAGCAGCTGGGCCGAGGCGAACTCGGCGGGCGAGGGCAGCTCGTCATCGGGCAGGAAGTCGCCAAGGGTGTGCTCACCCTCGTCGCCGACGGGCGTCTCGAGCGAGACCGGGCGGCGCGCGGCCTCGAGCACGCGCTGGATGCGTTCGACGGGCTGGCCGAGGGCGATCGCGATCTCTTCGGCCGTGGGCTGGCGCTCGAGGGACTGGGCAAGGCGCTCGGCGGTGCGCTTCACCTGGCCGACCGACTCGCTCATATGCACAGGCAGCCTGATCGTGCGGCCCTGCTCGGCGATGGCCCGCGTGACGGCCTGGCGGATCCACCAGGTGGCGTAGGTGCTGAAGCGGTTGCCCTTGGTGTAGTCGAACTTCTCGACCGCACGCATCAGGCCGATGTTGCCCTCCTGAATCAGGTCGAGCAGCGACAGCCCCCGGCCAACGTACTTTTTGGCGATGCTCACGACAAGGCGCAGGTTGGCCTGGATCAGGTGGCGCCTGGCATCGTTGCCGCTCTGGATATCGTGCTCAAGGGCGCGGCGCAGCTGCAGGCTGGCCTCGCCACTATCGCTCAGACGCTCCTCGGCGGCGTTGCCGCGCTCGATTCGCTCAGCTAGCTCGACCTCCTCGGCAGCAGTCAGTAGCGAGACGCGACCGATCTCCTGCAGATAGTGCTGGACGGCGTCCAGGGCAGGCTCACTCGGGCGGGGGCCCTCGGGGGTCTCAGATGAGGTCTCGTCGCTCTCTGCCAGGGGTTCCGTCTCGGGGTCCTGCTCCAGCGCCTGTGGGTCGGCCAGCTCCCAGATGGGGGACGTTCGCTTGAGCATCGATCTGTGCTCCTAGCCTAGGGTAAGAGACACAAGACGGCTCCTTCCCGGGGAGAAGGAGCGGCGCCCTCTTAGCCATTCTTCAGTTGCACTCAACAATGCGGGGTTAAGCGCGGGCGGGTGCTGTTTAGAGGTGCGTACAGCCGTGTGTTCTGATGACTGCGGTGTTGAGTATAGTTGTGATAACACAACTTGTCAAGTAGTTTTAACCGGGAATGATCGGGATTACATTTCTCCTGATCAAAAAGAACCTACGACAGTAGCTCGGAGAGGGCACAGGCGACCTGGCCGGCGACCCGAGCGTTCTGCTGGAGCAGGGCCACATTAGTGTCCACGCTCTCGCCGTGGGTCTCCTCGGCCATAGCGGCGAGGAGGAACGGGGTCACGGCTGGCCCGCGCACCCAGGCCTCCTCGGCGCGGGCCAGGGCCCGCCCGATGGCCTCCTCGACCTCATCGCGGGGCAGGGCCACCTCGGCGGGGGGCGGCACGCAGAGCAGCATCCCGCCAGGCGCGGCCATGGCGACAAGCGCGCGCTGGGCCTGCCAGATGCGGGCCGCCTCGGCGGGCGTGTCGGCGCGGGCGGTCAGCGGCAGGCCGCTGCTGGCACTATAGAAGGCGGGAAACTCGCCTGTGCCCATGCCAACGACCGGCACGCCCATCGTCTCGAGATACTCGAGGGTGGCGGGCAGGTCGAGGATGGCCTTGGCCCCGGCGCAGACCACGAGCACCGGCGTCCGCGCCAGCTCGGCCAAGTCCGCCGAGACGTCCCATGTGCGCTCGGCGCCGCGGTGCACGCCGCCGATGCCGCCGGTGGCGAAGACCGGCACGCCCGCGGCGGCCGCGATGGCCATGGTGGCGGCCACGGTGGTCGCCCCATCGGCGCCCTGGGCGGCGGCGATGCCGACGTCGCGCCGGGTGAGCTTGCGGATGTGCCCGCCGCCGGTGGCGAAGCGCTCGATGTCGGCGGCGACAAGGCCCACGGTGGGCTCGCCCCGCACAACCCCAACCGTGGCCGGCACCGCCCCGGTGGCCCGCACCTCACCCTCGAGGGCCTGGGCCACCGCGAGGTTCTGCGGGTAGGGTAGCCCGTGGCTGATCAGGGTGCTCTCGAGGGCGACGACCGGGCGGCCCTCGTCGAGGGCGGTGGCGACTTCATCCGAGATGCGAAGCATGGGTTTCTCCAGTCGTGTCTGCTGCTTAAGAATATGCCAGCACTATGCCACAGCGGGCGTCCCCACCCGGTCTACCAGGTAGCAGGTGATGTGGTGGCGGCGGGCCAGGGCCACATCGTCGGCGCTGCCCTCGACCAGGACGAGGGCGACAAGCAGGCCACGGCGGCGCAGAGGCAGGAGCCGCTCGACGACGGCCGGGCCCCCGCCGGCGGTCACAAGGATCACGGTGCTGCCCCAGCCCAGGC
>JAAXUL010000296.1 GCA_013336035.1 Chloroflexales bacterium | reverse complement strand
CTCCCGACCTGGGCCCAGGCGACCTGGTGCTGATCAAAGGCGGCGCCGAGGCCCGTATGGAGCGGGTGGCGGCTGGCCTGGTGGATCTGACCGCCGCCGAGACAGGCGAGCGCCAGGCCGCAGCGAGCCACGCTCAGCGCTCGACAGTCGCCCGGCTGCTGGTGCGCCAGGAGCCGGCGTGGCGCAGCGCGCGCATCGGGGCGCCCGACCGGCCCACCTGGCTGCGGGTGGACCTGGACGCTATCGCGGAGAATGTGCGGCGGCTGCTGGCCATCGCCGGCGTGCCCCTGATGGCCGTGCTCAAGGGCGATGGCTACGGCCACGGCGCTGTCCGCGCCGGCCGCGCCGCCCTTGGCGCGGGGGCCGCTGCCCTGGCGGTGGCCACCCTGGGCGAGGGGCGCGAGCTGCGCGGCCAGGCGATCACGGCGCCCGTGCTCATCCTCGGCTACACGCCCCCCTGGCAGGCAGAGGAGGCGGCCCGCCTCGACCTCGACTGCACTCTCTTCGACGACGACGCGGCGATGGCCCTGAGCCAGGCGGCCGTGGCCCTGGGGCGGCGGGCCCGCGCCCACGTCAAGGTCGACACGGGCATGGCCCGCCTCGGCCTGCGCCCCGACGAGGCCGGGCCCGTCCTGGCGCGGCTGCGCCAGTTGCCCGGCCTTGAGGTCGCCGGCATCTACACACACTTCGCCTCGGCCGACGCCGCCGACCTGCGCGTCGCCGAGGCCCAGATGGCCCGCTTCACACGGCTGCTGCGCGAGCTTGAGGGGGCCGGGCTGCGCCCGCCCCTGGCCCACGCCGCCAACAGCGCGGCCGCCCTGCGCCTGCCCGCGGCCCGCCTCGACATGGTGCGCGCCGGGATCGCCTGCTATGGGCTGGCGCCCTCGTCCGACGCGCCCCTGCCTGCCGGCTTTCGCCCGGCCCTCAGCTTCCACAGCGAGGTGGCCCAGGTGAAGGAGCACGGGCCGGGCGCGCCGATCTCGTACGGCGGCACATTTGTGACCGGCCAGCCGGCGCGCATCGCCACCATCCCGGTCGGCTACGCCGATGGGCTACGGCGCAGCCCGCCCTGGCGCGAGGTGCTGGTGCGCGGGCGCCGGGCGCCGATCGTGGGCCGCATCTGCATGGACTACGCGATGGTGGACGTGAGCGCGATCGCGGGGGTGCGGCGGGGCGATGGGGTCGTGCTGATCGGCGCCCAGGGCGGCGAGGCCATCGGCGCCGACGAGGTGGCGGCATGGCTCGGCACGATCAGCTACGAGGTGCTGACCGGCATCCTGCCGCGGGTTCCTCGCGAGGTGGGGGAGTAGCGGGGGGGCAGGTTCCCCCGCACCCCTACTCCAGGCCGAGGTACTTCTTCTGCACGGCCTCGTTCTCGCGCAGGGCTTTGGCGGTATCCTCGAGCACGATCGCGCCGCTCTGGAGCACATAGCCCCGGTGGGCGATGCTGAGCGCCTGGAGGGCGTTCTGCTCAACCAGGAGCACAGTCATACCCTGGGCGTTGATCGTCTGGATGATCTCGAAGATCTGCTCGACGAGCACGGGGGCGAGGCCCATCGAGGGCTCGTCGAGCAGCAGCACCTGCGGCCTGGCCATCAGGGCGCGGCCGATGGCCAGCATCTGCTGCTCGCCGCCCGAGAGAGTGCCGCCCTTCTGGGCGACGCGCTCGCGCAGGCGCGGGAAGAGGACGAAGACCCGCTCGAGATCCTCCTGGTAGGTTGTGCTGCGCGTGCTGTGCAGGTAGGCGCCCATCTCGAGGTTCTCGAGCACAGAGAGGCGCGGGAAGATGCGCCGGCCCTCGGGCGACTGGGCGATGCCCAGCTTGACGATCTCGTGGGAGGCGACCTTGTCGATGCGCTGGCCGCCGAAGCGCACCTCGCCTGTGCGCGGGGTCAGCAGGCCCGAGATCGTGCGCAGGGTCGTGCTCTTCCCGGCGCCGTTCGAGCCGATCAAGGTGACGATCTCGCCCTTATCGACCGTGATCGAGACGCCCTTGAGGGCGTGGATCTTGCCGTAGTATGAGTGGACGTTCTGAAGCTCGAGCAGGGCCATAGGGCTCCTCATATTGTTACGGCTCAGGCGCCAGGCTCACCTTGATTGCCAGCACTCCCCCGCTGCCGCTGCCCTGGATATTAGAGCAGCCAGGGAAGGTCTTATCGAGCAGTATCCGCCAGTAGGCCGGGTTCATCAAATTCGGCCGGCTGCGCCACTCATAGATGACCTCGCTGGGAAAACCCAGAACAGTATCGTAGACAACCCTCGTTGTCGTCGTCGCCTGGCATGCGCATGTTGATGCGCTGGGGTAACAGCGCGAGGGCTCGCGCTCTAGCTCAGCGACCCAGTTAAACAGGCGCGTCACCGTCCATGTGGCGGGCTGGCCGCAGCCATTGCTCACCTCGCGGGCCACCTGCTCGTCAAGCACCTCGATCTCCTGCTGGCAGATCTGGCTGTCGCCCTTAGATGCTGTCGTGCGCGTCAGCTTCAGGCGATACCCCGCAGCGGGCTGGCTCGCCCAGCGCCCACGCGCCTCAGCGAGGCTGGTCTGGGCCGCGGCGGGCTCACGCAGAGCCGGCAGCGCCGCAAGGCTCAGCAGGAGGGCCAGGGCCCCTACGCCCGCCGCCCAGCGCCATCTGCCGCGTCTTAGCCTGGCCATAGCATCACGCCTTTGCGGCCTCCAACCACCTACGCCGCGTGACCGGCGGCCCCCTTGCCCAGGTAGGCCTCGATCACACGTGGGTTGCTGCGGATGACATTAGCGTCACCCTCAGCAATTTTCGTGCCGTAGTCGAGCACCGTGATGTGCTCGGAGAGCGACATCACCAGGCGCATATCGTGCTCGATCAGCACCACGGTCACGTGGCGCTCGTCGCGCAGGCGGCGGATCAGGTTCGTGGCCTCGGCGGTCTCATTCGGGTTCATGCCCGCCGTCGGCTCATCGAGCAGGATGAGCTTGGGGCTGCCCGCCAGGGCGCGGGCGATCTCCAGACGGCGCTGGTCGCCGTAGGGCAGGTTCTTGGCCAGCTCGTCGCGCTTGCCGTGCAGGCCCACATAGGCCAGCAGCTCGCGTGCGCGCTCGCGGGCCTGCGCCTCTTCGCGCTTCACCCCGCCCGTAGAGGCCAGGATCGGCAGCAGCCGCGCGTTGAGCCGGGCGTGCATGCCGATGAGCACATTCTCAAGCACCGTCATGTTGCCGAAGAGGCGGATGTTCTGGAAGGTGCGCATGATCCCCGTGGCGGCGATCTGGTCTGGGCGCCTGCCGATGAGCTCCTGGCCATCGAATGAGATCGAGCCCCTCTCGGGCTTGTAGATCCCGGTGAGCACGTTGAAGAATGTGGTCTTGCCCGCGCCGTTAGGCCCGATCACGCTGACGATGCTGCCCTCCTCGACCGAGAGGGTGACGTCGTTCACCGCGGTGAGGCCGCCAAAAATCTTGGTGATACCTTTTGCTTCCAGCAGAGCCACAGCGCACCTCTCAGGGCTGAATATCTACCTCTGGCTCGTCCAGCTGAGGCTTCGGCCGCTCGATATCATCGGGGACGCTCGGGTCATTGCTCGTGCGCAGCTCCTCGCGCCGGCGCTCGGAGGGGAGGATGCCCTCGGGGCGGAAGATCATCATCAGGATCAGCAGCAGCCCGAAGAGCAAGCGCTGGTACTGGGTCGGGTCGAACTGCTTGGGGATGGGGACCCCGGCCTGCTGGAGGCCGCGCAGCACCGTGGCCACGCGCGGCAGGATCTGCAGGTTGAGCAGCGTCACCAGGACCGCGCCGAGGATCACGCCGGGGATGTTGCCCATGCCGCCGAGGATGACCATCGACAGGATGCTGATCGAGCGGATGAGGTCGAAGGTCGGCGGGTTGATAAAGAGCTGCTTCGAGGCGAAGATGACGCCCATCAGCCCGGCGAAGGATGCGCCGCTGGCGAAGGCGAGCAGCTTCATGCGCACCAGGGGGATGCCCATCGCGATCGCGGCCGTCTCGTCCTCGCGGATCGCCTCCCAGGCCCGCCCGATGCGCGAGTCCTTGAGGCGGCTAATCACCAGCACCGCCAGCAACAGCACGCCCAGCACCAGGAAGTAGAAGTACTGCTGGTAGAGCTGGTTATCATCCAGGGTGACGCCAAGGCTGTGCAGCAAGGGCGCGAAGAAGAGCGAGGGCCGCGTGATGTTCTGGAGGCCCTGGGAGCCGTTGGTGATATTGAGCGGCTTATCAAGGTTGAGGGCCAGCACACGGATCACCTCGCCGAAGCCCAGAGTCACGATGGCCAGATAGTCGCCGCGCAGGCGCAGCACAGGCAGGCCGAGGAGCACGCCGGTGAGGCCGCCGACCAGCAGGCCGAGGATCAGAAAGCCGAAGAACCACTCGGGCGGCACCGGCGTGGCCCCGCTGAAGATCTCGCCGATCTGCGGCGTGCTGAAGATACCCCAGAGATAGGCGCCCACGGCGAAGAAGGCCACAAAGCCCAGGTCGAGCAGGCCGGCGAAGCCTACCACGATATTCAGGCCGAGGGCCAGCACCGCGAAGATGCCGGCCTGGGTGGCCACGTCGATGTAGAAGGGGTTGAGCGTGCCGAAGTAGGGCAGGATCAGGCCCAGCGCAAGCGCCGCCACGGCAAGCTTGAAGACTATGGACACCGCCGAGCGGTAGACCACAAGGATCAGCAGCAGGAAGAGGATGAAGACAATGTCGGTGCTCAGGCTCGTGCGCGGGTTCGTCAGGAGCAGGAATGTCGCCGTGACCGTGTAGATCGAGAGGAAGGCATAAGCCGCCGGGCCGTGTCTCAGGGCCCGCGTGATCCGCTCCCACCATGGCGTCGCTGTTGGGGTACTGGTCGCCATTGGCTTACACCTTCTGCGTAGTGGCTTCGCCCAGCAGGCCCGAGGGGCGAAAGATCAGGATCATGATCAGGATGCTGAACGCGGCAATATCGGCGTAGCTCGCCCCAGAGAAGGCGCCGCCAGTGAACAGCGACATATACGAGGAGATAAACGCCTCGAGGAAGCCAAGCACGATCCCGCCGACCATCGCCCCGGTGATATTGCCGATCCCGCCGAGCACCGCCGCGGTGAAGGCCTTGATGCCCGGGATGAAGCCCAGATAGGGGTTCACCGTGCCGATGTTCAGGCCGAACAGCACGCCGGCCGCGCCGCCAAGGCTGCCGCCGATCAGGAAGGTCAGGGCGATGATCTGGTTGACGTTCACGCCCATCAGGCTGGCCGTCGCCGGGTCCTGCGCCACTGCGCGGATGGCCTTGCCCAGCCGGGTGACGTTGACCAGATAGTTCAGCGCGAGCAGCATCAGCAGCGCCGCGATGATAAAGATCAGCGCCTTGGGGTTGATCGAGACCGGGAGGAGCCGATCGCCGATCGGCATATCGAACAGGTGGATCTGCGCGCCGAGATCGGGGCTCTCGAAGCGGGCGTTGAAGCCCAGGGGCGTATTGGTGGCGATCAGGCGCACCAGGTCTTGCAGCAGCAGCGACACGCCGATCGCCGAGATCAGCGGCACCAGGCGCGGCGCGCCGCGCAGCGGCCGGTAGGCCACCCGCTCGATGCTGACCGCCAGCAGCCCGCTCACCGCGCCGCCCAGGATCACCGCCAGCACCACGAAGAGCAGGCCGGGGAAGCCCTCTAGGAGGCCCATGCTCGCCAGCACCGCGCTGAACCCGGCGCCGACAAAGGCGCCGACCATAAAAATCTCGCCGTGGGCGAAGTTGATAAACTCAAGCACACCATAGACCATGGTGTAGCCGAGCGCGATCGTCGCGTAGAGGAAGCCACGGATCGTCCCGTCGATAATCACCAGCGGCAGGAGGGTGATCACTCGCTGGGTCAGACCAGGCTGCGAGCGCTCGCCCAGGAAGGCCAGTAGCACAACAGTCAGGCCCAGGACGGCGGCGCTCCCTACGAGAAAGAGCAGCACCTGTCCGAGCGGGCCAAAGACCTGGCGCAAGATCGTGGCGAGGTCTTTCTGGACAACGGTCTGTGGGCTGGATTTCACCTCGGCGGCCATGGCACCTCGCGCCTTGTCAAGAAGGGGAGTGGAGAGCTGACGCCCCGCCTACTCCCCTTGTCTGAATGATCATTATGAGGGTGGGCGGGGCGGTAACAGGCCCCGCCCACCATCTTTGTGGCTTGCTACGCTGACGAGACAGCGCGGCCTAGTTCTCCGGCGGCGCGCTCTTGATCACCGCGGCCAGCTTGTTGTCGTTCCACAGTGCAGGGTCGCTGTTCGGAACGAGGAAGTAGTACGCGGCCTCGGTCGGGTCACCCTTGTCGGTGAACTTGTAGGAGGCGCCGGTGATGCCGGTCAGGGCGGGCAGGTCCTGCATCGCCGCGAGCACCTGCTCGCGGGTAGGCTTGGCCTTCGCGTCCACGGCAGCCTTCACGATGGCCGAGAAGCACAGGCCGGCCGAGTCATAGGACTGGGCGCCGAAGGGCTGCACGGCCTCGCCGTACTCGGCCTTGTAGTCAGTCGCGAACTGAGCGGCGCTGGGGAAGATCGTCACCGGGCCAGAGACGGTGGTGTAGTAAGAGCCCTCGAGGGCCTCACCCGCCAGCTTGGCCAGCTCCGACGAGTCCAGGCCGTCGGGGCCAAGGAACTTGGCCTCGATGCCCTTCTCGCGGGCCTGCCGGAAGAACAGCCCGGCCTGCGAGTAGATCCCGCCGAAGTAGATCAGGTCGGGGTTCGCGGCCAGGATCGGCGTGATGATCGAGTCGAACTGGGTCTCGGTGTCAGCCACGCCCTCCAAGGCAGTGGTCGCGCCGAGCTTCTCGGCCTCCTGCTTGAAGAACTCAGCCACGCCCTGGCCGTACTCGGTCTTGTCGTGGATGATGTAGATGTTCTTCGCGCCGAGCTCCTCGACGGCGAAGCGGGCGCCCAGGGGGCCCTGCAGGTCGTCGCGGCCCACGACGCGGAAGGCGTTCGGGAAGCCGCTCTCAGTGATCTTCGGGCTGGTGTTCGCCGGCGAGACCATCGGCAGGCTGGCGTTCTGGTAGTCGGGCAGCGCCGCCAGGGCCACGCCCGAGTTCAGGTGCCCCACCACGCAGAGGATGTCGGGGTCGGAGACGATGGCCTTCGCGTTCGCCGAGCCAACCTCAGGCTGGGCCTGGTCGTCAAACGGCGCGGCCTCGAACGTCGCGCCAGTGGCAGCGAGCAGCTCGCCGTACTGCTTCACCGCGAGGGCCGAGCTATTGCCGATGCTGACGCCCAGCACAGACTGCGGGCCCGAGAGCGGGCTCTGCGAGGCGACCTTGATCGTGCCAAGGTCCACGCCCTCGAGCTGGCCGGCCATCTCTGTCAGGTAGGCCTCAATTGTCTGAGCATCTGTCGCAGCGGCGGCCTCGGTCGGGGCCTCGGTCGCGACGACGGCCTCGGTCGCAGCGGCGGCCTCGGTCGGGACCTCGGTCGCAGCGGCGGCTTCGGTCGGGGCCGGCGCCGATGTGGCGGGCTCGGCGGGGGCGGTGGTGGGCTGGGCCGCTGGGGCGCCCCCACAGGCCGCAAGCATGGCCGTCAGCAGAGCCACGAGGGCCAGAAGACTCAACGATCGCTTCATCGCCATGTCACGTCACTCCTCACTCAATTAGGAAATCTGTAGCCGGAACTCCCTGCGCGCCAGCCATACAGGCGGGTCGCTAGCCCCTCGCCGGGCGCAAAATAGCGTATACTCAAGCGCCAAACACCCCCTTTCGGTGCCGCGTTCCCTGTCGTCGGGTAGGTATCGACAATGAGATGCTAAGCGGGTGGCAGCTACCGTGCGGCGGCGAGGCGTCACACGACCATGAGTCAGACACACAATCGCTGGGTGACGAGAGGCGAGTGTACCGGATCGTCAAGTGATTGTCAAGCGCCGGCCACGGCGGTAGAATGAATGCGCCTCGGGGTGTCCCGTGGGCCACACACTATATTATAGAGAGACATATGCAGGAACGCTCGCAAGGGGTGCCGATGTGGCTCTGGGGCGCGCTCTTCGCCGCCCTCCTGATCCTCCTGAGCACATGGGGCCGCCTCAGCCCGACCAACGAGGCCCTGAGCCAGGTCTTTGCGTCCCAGCCGCCGCCCGCCGGCCTCGACCCGCAGATCTCGCTGCCCAAGTTTGACATCGGCGCCCTGCCGGCCGATGTCCAGCAGCCCGCCCGCGATCTGCTGAAGACGCTCGGCGCGGGCAACCCCGGGCAGCCCGTCGAGCCCACCGTCGAGACGCCGCGCCTGCGCGTCGAGGTGCGCGAGCTGCGCCCCGTCGAGGGCGGCCTGCAGATCGTCGGCCAGGTCACCAACATTAGCCAGGGCGAGGTTGATGTGCCGATCAGCGCCTTCGAGCTGCGCGACAGCACCGGCGCCAGCTACGTCGCCGGCGGCGGGGCCAGCGCTACGCTCAGGCCCGACGAGAGCACCCCCCTCGAGCTAACCGTCCCTCTGCCCGCCGGCCGCGGCCTCATCCTTATCACGAACCTCCCCCCAGACGCGCCGGTCGAGCAGCGCCTGATAGTGATCGAGACCAAGACGCCATGA
>JAAXUL010001050.1 GCA_013336035.1 Chloroflexales bacterium | reverse complement strand
CGCCCTGCCGCCTGGCCCGTCCTTGCTGCTCTTCCAGCCGCGTCTCAGGGTCGCCATCGGCCCCTGGGAGCTGCGCGGCGATGTCGATATCCTCCGGCTGGAGCGCGATGTCGCCGGCGAGCTGCGCGCCCTGATCGTCGATATGAAGAGCTCCACGACGGCCAAGGTCGAGCACCGGCTGCAGGTGGCCTTTTATCACGAGATGCTTGCGGCCCTGCTGGCCACCGCCGGGCTGCCCATCGCTGAGATCGCCACCGGCATCCTCTACCGCGGCCCAGCCGCCGGGGCCGGCGCCCTCAACCCGGCCGAGCAGGCCCGCCTCGACGTCCAGCGCGCCGCTGCCGCCCGCATCTTCGGCGCGGATGACGCCTACTTCGAGCTAGTCGCCGACCCCGATGACTATCGCGAGGAGGTGGCCGCCCTCGTCACCGGGGGCGGCGCCGTGGCCGCCGATGTGGCCGCCGCGCCCTTCGCCGACCTAGCCTTCCACCTGACCTATAAGTGCGACGGCTGCCTCTACAACGAATTCTGCATGAAGTGGGCCGCCGAGCACGACGACCTCTCGCTCATCCCCTACCTCAGCGACACCGAGAAGAACGCCTTGCGCGCCGGCGGGATCGCCACCACCCAGGAGCTCGCAGCGCTCAAGGTATTAGCCGATGACGCGACGGCTGATCTGACCACGCCGCCTGATAAGCTGGCGACGATCCACGCCCTCAGCGCCAGCCGCGCCGTCGGCCCGCACCTGGACGATCTCGTCCACCGCGCTCGTCGCTACCGCCGCTGGCGCGGCGACGACCTGCGCGCCCTCACCTACATCCCCAGCAAGGGCTACGGCAGCCTGCCCGCCGCCGACGCCGGGTTGCACCCGAACCTGGTGCGGGTCTACCTTGACGTGCAGCACGACTACCTGCACGACCGGGTCTACCTGCTCGGCGCCCTGGTGGCCGCCTGCGCCGGGGGCCAGGAGGACCCGGCCCGCCGGCGCAGCATCGTGTGCATGAGCGACGGGCCGCCCGAGCAGCCCGCCCAGGAGCGCGATCTGCTGGTGGCCTGGGTGGCCGACACGGTGCGCGCCATCGTGGAGCTGGCCGCGCCCGACGCTGAGGGCCAGCGCCGGGCGCCCATCCACCTGATCTTCACCAATCGGTTTGCCCAGCGCCTGCTGCTCGACGCCCTGGCCCGCCACTTCGGCAGCGTGCTCGGCGTCACCCCGCTCTACGACTTCATCACCCAGATCGCCGGCTTTGACTCGCCGGTGGTGACGCTCCTCGACGCTGAGTGTCGCGAGCTGAAGAACGACCCCCTCGTCTGCCCCTCGCTCCAGGCCCTGGCGCGCTACCACCGCTTCGACTGGGGCGAGTACCGCGAGATCTTCCGCGTGCGTATGTTCGACGACGTGGGCAAGCTCGATGAGGACGCCGAGGGCACAGGGGCCTGGTACACCAGCCGAGCGCGCTTCAACAGCCAGATCCCGCTAGAGTACGCCTACGCCGCCTGGGACAATCTGCCGCCCCCGCCGCCCGCCGGCCGCGACGACTTCGTCTCGTACCGGCGAGCCGACCGCCCCGCGCTGCTGGGCTTCCAGGCCCGCCGCCTGGAGGCGATGGAGCACCTGGCCCGCGACTTCCGGGGCAATCGGCAGACCGAGAAGACACCCTTCGCGCTGCCCGACCTGGCGACCTTCGCACAGACTGCGCGTAGCCTGGCCGACGCCCTGCACGAGTTCCTGACCCTGGAGCGTCACACCGTCCTGTCGGCATGGAAGACGGCGCGCCTGCCCCCGCCCGAGCGGCGCGTCCTGGCCGGCACATCGCTGGTGCTGCGCTATGAAGAGACCGACCAGAACCCGGAGCTGCTGGCCGCCATGGCCGAGAACGCGCGCCGGAAGGCGCTCAAGCAGGCCTACAGCGCGGCCTTCCTGGCCGCCAACCCGAAGCGCAAGCGGGCCACCCTCACTCCCGCGCAGGACGAGGAGACTCGTCCCCTGGAGATCCACTGGCCCTTCCGCCTGCGCGTCGACCTGGAGGGCGTGGACTGCGATCTGCCCACGGCGCTGAACCTGACCAGCTTCGCCGCCGGCGATCGGGTGATCATCGCGCAGCGCTGGGCGGAGGACGAGCGGCTGCCGCCCGGCCCGCGCCCGAAGTTTACGCCCACAGCCAAGCAGCTGCTCTATCAGCCACGGGTAGAGATTACCGCGATCGACCCGGCGGGGTTCGTGGAGGTGACGCCGGTGCCCGGCTTCGGCGGCGACAAGAAGTACACCTTCGGCTTCCAGCCATTCGCGCCGACGGCGGGCGAGCGCTACAGCATGGAGGGCGACCCGAGCGACATCTACGGCCAGCGCTGCATGGCCATCGTCGAGGAGCTGCGCCTCGACGCGGCGAACACCCTCTACGCGCGCCTGGCCGACCCGGCGAGTGAGCGGGTGGACTGGCCGACGACGGCAGCGGCGGCGCAGCGGCGCTTCGCCGCGGGCCTGGACGCCCTGCGCGACGCCGGCGCCCTCCACGCCTTCGACCCCAACCAGCGCGCCTTCATCGCGCAGCACGGCGACGCGCCGACTCTGCTGGTGCAGGGGCCGCCCGGCACCGGCAAGAGCTACACCACCGCCTTCGCGCTGCTGGCCCGCCTCCAGGGCGCCCTGGCCGCCGGGCAGAGCTTCCGCGTCCTGCTCACCTGCAAAACCCACGCGGCCACCGACGTGCTGCTGGAGCAGATCGCCAAAGTCCAAGCCGCGCTCGGCCAGATCTGCAGCGAGCAGCCGGAGCTATTCGCCGCCCACTTCGATCCGCGCATCCTCAGTGCGCCGCTCTTCCGGGTCAACCCGCGCGACCCGAACCGGGCGTGGCCCGGCCCGGTCGGCGTGCTCACCAAGGACAACGCCCGCGACACGATCCGCGCACAGTGGGCCTGCTTCGCGGCGATCACGCCCTTCGCCACAGCGACGATCTGCAAGCGTGAGAAGAGCTTCACAGGGGAGAACTTCTGCGACTGCCTGGTGCTCGACGAAGCCTCGCAGATGAACCTGCCCGAGGCGGCGATGGCGGCGCTGCCGCTGCGCGCCACCGGCCAGCTGATCATCGTGGGCGACCACCGCCAGATGCCGCCGATCGTCCAGCACGGCTG
>JAAXUL010000295.1 GCA_013336035.1 Chloroflexales bacterium | reverse complement strand
CGAGCGGTGGGGCAGGGCGACGGTGAAGCGGCTGCCCTTGCCGACCTCGCTCTCTACCGCGACGCTGCCGCCGTGCAGCTCGCTCAGGCGGTGCACCAGCGCCAGCCCCAGCCCGGTGCCCTCGTGCTGGCGGCTCAGGCTCGAGTCTAGCTGCCTAAAGGGCTGGAACAGCCGCGCGATATCCTCGGGCGCGATGCCGATGCCGGTGTCCTGCACGGCAAAGCGGATGACGCCAGCCTCGGCGTCGGCGGCCACCTCCAGGCTCACCTTGCCCCCGGCCGGCGTGAACTTAACGGCGTTGCTCAGCAGGTTGACCAGGATCTGCTTCAGGCGCTTCGGGTCGGCCTCCACTGTTGGCGGCTGGTCATCCAGCCGCAGAGTCAGCAGCAGCGATTTCTTGCTTGCCATCTCTTTGACGAATTGCAGGCTTGCCTGGCACACATCAGCGATCAGCACGGTCTCGACCTGGGCGTCCAGCTGCCCGGCCTCCACTTTCGAGAGGTCGAGGATATCATTGATCAGCGCGAGCAGGTGGTGGCCGCTGGCCTCGATGCTTTGGAGCGAGGCCTGCTGGCGCTCGTTGAGCGGGCCGCGGATCTGCTCCAGCAGGCTCTCGCTGAGGGCCAGGATAGCGTTGAGCGGCGTGCGCAGCTCGTGGCTCATGTTGGCCAGGAACTCGTCTTTGGCCCGCACGGCCTGCGCCAGCTCAGCGTTGGCGCGGCTGAGGTCGGCCGTGCGCTCCTCCACCCGCTGGGCGAGCAGGGCGCGCTCGGCCTCGAGGGCCGCCTCGGCGCGTTTGCGGGCCGCGAACTGCCCGATCTGCCGGCCCAGGTCGGCCAGGACGGCGGCCAGGGGCTCGTAGAGCTGGCGGCGCGAGCGGCTGAAGAACACCATCACGCCCGGCACCTCGCTGCCCTGGACGATCGGGATAACGACCGCCGTGTGCAGCTCGGCCTGCGCCGCCAGCGAGGCGCGCGCGAACGTGAGCGAGGCCGTGACGTCCGCCTCCCAGATAAGCCGGCTCTCGGCCCAGACACGCCCGGGCAGGCCTTCGCCGCGAGAGAAGGTGTAGCGCCGGCTGACGGCCTGGAACTCGTCTAGCCGGGCGTCCCCAGGCGTATACCAGCCCCCCCGCCAGACCAGCCGCTCGTCTGCCGCGTCGCGCAGCCACAGCTCAGCCGCCTGCCAGCCCAGGCTGCTGGCGATAGCCTCTAGCACCTGCGCCATCGCCGTATCTATCTCGGGCGACTCGGCCAGGATGCGGCTGACGGCGAACTGGGCGGCCTGAATACGCGCGATCTGGCGCTGCCCGGTCACATTGCGCAAGAAGGCGCTGGTCGCCACTGGCATCCCGTGCTCCACACGCACGACGGCGACGCCCTCCAGATCCACTGCCGCGCCGCTTTTAGTCATAAAGGTCGGGCGCATGAGCCCCGTGTTCTGGCCGCGCAAGAGCGCGGCGAACTCGCGCTCGCACTGCGCCCGCGAGTCGGGGTGGATGATCGCCCACAGGTTCAGGCCCGGCAGGTCGGCCGCGTCGTACTCCAGCGTCTCCAGCCATGTGCGGTTGACGAACAGCAAGCGCCCGTCGGGCGCGACGCTCTGGATCAGGTCGTGGCTATTTTCGACCAGGTGGCGGTAGCGCTCCTCGCTCGTGCGCAGAGCGTCCTCCGCGCGCTTGCGCTCGCTGATATCGCGGATGATGGCGTTATACAGCCGATGCTGGTTGGTGGTGATGACGGAGATCGATATTTCGCAGGGGAACTCTTCGCCGCTGGCGCGCAGCCCCGAGACGGCCTGCCGATCTAAGGCGTACTTCCGGTTGGAGTCTACGTTTCCAAACCTGTTAACATACCCGTGGTGTGCGGCCTGATAGCGCAGAGGGAGGAGCCGCTCCAGCTTCTCGCCGATCATCTCGGCGGCGGCGTAGCCGAACATCTTCTCGGCGGCGCCATTGAACAGGACAATCGTTTGCTCGTCATCGGTGGTGACGATAGCGTCCAGCGCAAAGTCAATAATATTCTTGAAGCGCTGCTCGCTCACCCTGAGCGCCTCCTCGACGGCTTTGCGCTCGGTGATGTCGCGCACCACTGACAGCAGGCATTGATTGCCATTTTCCAGCCTGATCACCACTGCCGAAAGCAGCGCATCGCGCAGCTCGCCCGATTTGCGCCGATACTGGCTTTCCATGTTATGCACCCGCCCCTGCTGCTGGAGCTCGCGCAGCAGATGGGCGCGCTCCTCGGGCGAAGCCCAGAGGGCGCGCTCGAGCGAGGTGTAGCCGATTATCTCTTCGCGGGTGTAGCCGGTATCGCGCAGGAAGCTGTCGTTAACATCCAGGTAGCGCCCATCCTTCAGCGAGCTGATGATGATCGAGTCGGGGCTGACAGCGAAGGCTTTGGCAAATCTCTCTTCGCTCTGGCGCAAGGTCTGCTCGACCTTACGATACTCGGCCGTACGCGCCGCTACGCGCTCTTCCTGCTCGCTCTGCGCCTGGAGGAGCGCGGCGTGTGTCTGCTGATGCTCTCTCACCTCGGCGTTCATCGCCAGATAGAGACGGTGGTTTACAATTGTCGAGGCGACCTGGCCTGCCAATGAGAAAAGCAAGTCCAGATCATCCGGTTCGAAGTCGCGCTGCTCAGGGCGGTTGATGACGGTCAGCGTGCCCAGCATTTCATCGTGATACAAGATCGGAATAACCATGATCGCGCCGCAGTTGGTCTCGGCGCGGCGCCGTTGCACCGCCGCGCTTTCGCGTTCATCCGAAACACCTTTGGGCGATAACGCCGGTTGGCGCTCGCACAGGACCCAACCGCTCAAACCATCCCATAGCTCATTATAGGACACCTCAACAACATTGGCTTTCCCGGCCCCACCTTTGTAGAAGCCGTTCACTTGCTGTTTTTTGAGATCAAATGTAATGATATTCACGCGATCAAAAGATAAATTGGCCGCCAGCAGGTCCACCACTCTTTGGATGGCATCGTCCATACTCTTGATCTCGATCAGAGCCCGGCTGATCTGATACAGCGTATTGGTGTCATGCAGCGCCTTTACAGCGCGAGTGTGGGCTTCGTTGGGATGCAAAGGCGCTTTGGTTTGCCGGCTTTCCGCGCTGTGTTGGGCGCCCTCATCAAGCATGCTTTACTCTCCTAGCGATACTGGCCCCTTGTGATTAGCCGCGGCTCACGAGAAATGAACAATTCTTTATCTTGAAACGCTGAGAATGATGATAAATTATAGGTATGATTGTTTGTCGCGGGTTTGCTCTATATGGAAAGGGCTCGAGTACGTGGCAATCAAGATGCCGACATATTATAGCACGGGTATCAAATCATGTATGGCGATGCGTGTGCGCCGCCCCTGCCCCTAGGAGAGCGACAATGGCCGTAAGAGTTCGCATTACTACCAGTTGCAGCGACGGGTCAAGTCCAGGGTATAATACACAGTGTAGTCCAACCACCACCTGAAGCAGCCGTTTTCATCGTCGCACCTCGTCGCGCTCAACCCCACCACCTTCACCGACCCGTGCCTGTTACCAAGCTTCATTCGGCCCTCCCTACCCTGAGCGCGCGCCCGCCCTGGGGGGGTGTAGATTGTTGAGCGGCGCCCCTGGCGGCCACTCACCTGGGAGTAGCTGATGAGCAGCGTTGACGACATATTGGCCGACCCCCAGCGTCTGCGCGAGCTGCACGCGCAGCTCGACCGCACTCGCGATCTGCTAGAGCGGGCAAACGCGGAGCGCCAGCGCGCCGAGAGGGCCCTCCAGCAGGCGCGCGAGGCCCACGCGATGACCCTGAGCGATCTGATCGAGCGGCGCCAGGTCGAGGCGACCCTCCGCCGCTACGAGCGCGTAGTCTCCGCGACCCCGGACTTGATCTCACTCGTCGATCAAGACTACGTCTACCAGATGGTCAATCAGACCTACCTGCGCCTCAATAATAAGACCTACGAGCAGTTAGTCGGGCACACGGTGCCCGACCTGAACGGCGCGCAGGTCTTCAACGAGCAGATCAAGCCGCACCTGGACCAGGCCCTGACCGGGTCGCACGTCCAGTACCAGGCCTGGTTTGACTACCCCGGCGCGGGGCGGCGCCTGATGCACATTACCTACGCGCCGTACTACGAGGAGAGCGGGACGATTACCGGCGTGGTCGTGAGCGGCCGCGACATCACCGAGCAGACGCGGATCGAGACCCAGCTGCGCGAGCGCGAGCAGTTTATCAAGGGTTTCGCCGAGGCCAGCCCGGCCCTGATGTATGTCTACGATCCCACCGCGCAGCGCCTGCGCTATGCCAGCTCGAATGGCTTTGCCGCCCTCGGCTACGGCGAGGCCGAGCTGCAGGCGCTGGGCGCCGGGCTGCTGCCAGGCCTCATCCACCCAGAGGATCTCGCCGGCGTGGTGGCGGAGCACACGGCCCGCCGCGACGCTAGCCCGCCCGGCAGCGTGTCCGAGGTAGAGTACCGCATCCGCCACAAGGATGGGAGCTGGCGCTGGTTGCTCAGCCGCGAGCTAGTCTACCAGGTCGCCCCCGATGGCCGGGTCAGCGAGATCCTCGGCGTGGCCCAGGACATCACTGAGCGGAAGCGTATGGAGCGGGAGCTGCACGAGCAAGAGACCCGGCTGGCGCACGAGCGGGCCTTCCTCGCCTCTGTGCTCGAGACCCTCGATGAGGGCGTGCTGGTGACCGACCGGCGTGGCAAGCTGCTGCTCTGCAACCAGGCCATGGAGCAGATCACCGGGTGCGCGGAGGGCGAAGCCCGGACAGCCGCGCTGGCGGCGCTCTTCCCGATTGATGAGCGTCAGGCGATGGCCGCCCCGACCAGCGACGCTGTGGGCGAGTACCGCGCGCGCAACGAGATCCGCGACCTGGTGCGGAGGGATGGGGAGCAGCGCCAGGTGCTGGTCTCACAGCAGTGGCTCATCCGCGATGAGCAGCCGCTGATGCTGACCAGCTGCCGTGATGTGACCGCCCAGCAAGCGGCCGAGGCCGAGCGGCGCCGCTTCGAGCAGAAGCTGCAGGAGGCGCAGCGGCTCGAGAGCCTGGGGGTGCTGGCCGGCGGCATCGCCCACGACTTCAACAACCTGCTGGCCGTCATCCTCGGCAGTGCCGACCTGGCCCTCGCCGAGCTAAGCCCCGAGACCCCAGCCTGGGCCAGACTCAGCCAGATCGCGAGCGCCGCGCGCCAGGCCGCCGACCTGACCCGCCAGATGCTGACCTATGCCGGCCAGGGCCACGTGCGCGTCGAGCCGGTCGCGCTGAACGAGGTCATCCAGAACGACCGTATGCTGCTCGAGGCCTCGGTCGGCAAGGATGTGGACCTCCGGTACGATCTCGCCTCGCAGCTGCCGCTGGTCGCGGCCGACCTCAGCCAGGTCCGCCAGGTGCTTATGAACCTGGTGATCAACGCCTCCGAGGCCATCGGCGTGGGCGTAGGGACGATCACGATCAGCACGGCCAGCGCGGAGATGGACGCCGCTGATCTAGCCGGCTTCCGCACGAGCGAGGACCTGACGCCCGGGGCGTACGCGCGGCTGGTGGTGCGCGACACTGGCGCGGGGATGGACCCGGCGGTGCTGGAGCGTATCTTCGACCCCTTCTTCACCACCAAGTTCATGGGGCGGGGGCTGGGCCTGGCGGTGGTGCTCGGCATCGTGCAGCGGCATCGCGGCGCGCTGTACGTAGAGAGCACACCTGGACAGGGGGCGAAGTTCATCATACTGCTGCCGGCGGCCGCGGAGCGGCCCGCGGCGTCGAGCGGGCCGGTGATGCAGCGCACGCCCCAGATGGGCGGGATGGTGCTGGTCGTCGACGATGAGGCCGGGATCCAGCTGCTGGCCGCGGATATGCTGCGACGCCTGGGCCTCACCCCGCTGATCGCGCGGGACGGCGCGTCGGCCCTGGCCGAGGTGCGCGTGCGGCGCTACGAGCTAGCCGCAGTGCTCCTGGACCTGACCATGCCGGGGATGGATAGTGTCGAGGTGTTTGACGCGATCCGGCGGGTCGCGCCGGGCCTGCCCGTGATCGTGATGAGCGGCTACAGCGCCGATGAGGTCGCCCGGCGCTTCACGGGCCGCGGCGCCGCGGGCTTCCTGCAGAAACCCTTCGTGCTCGACACCGTGCGCGCGCTGCTCGGGCAGGCCCTTGAGGCGGAAGATGCTCGGGGCCGGTAGGCGCAACTCCGGGCCTACTTCACCATCCGAATCACCCCCGCTGCTGGCCAGGGCCTCGGCGCGGCGGCCGCATTCGTCTCTTGCGTCACAAGATTGACACTCCTGGAGCGGCTTCCTATAATCGAAGCACCAGCATCCACGGTTGAGTGTCTCGTGACAGCGCTCTGATCCCTGCTTCGGCACCCATAGCCCTGATCCGGCGGTACGGATCTGCCCCGGGCACGACGCCCGCGCGCCTGCGCAGACAGCGCCGCGCCGCGTCGGGCATATCGCGCGTTGCACTCCACGAATGTCTCGAAGGGACACGACCCCATGTGCTCGTTCTCAGGCTACGCTCTAGGCCAGGAGCTGTACCGGAGTGCGACGTCGATCGTATGTCGCGCCGTTCGTCTTGCGGACGATACGCCGGTCATCCTCAAGGTGCTCAATCAGGCCGACCCCGCGCCCGAACATCTCGCGCGGCTTCACCACGAGTACGAGCTGATCCGCGACCTGAGCCTGCCATGTGTCGTGGCGGCCTACAGCCTGGAGTACAGCGCGCCGTACTGGTTTCTTGTCCTGGAAGACCTGGATGGGGTGGCGCTGGCTGATCTGAGGCGCGCCGGCGCCATGCCGCTGGACACCGCCCTGGAGATCGCGCTGCAGGTGGCCGAATGCCTCGGCCAGATCCATCAGCGCCAGATTATCCACAAGGATATCAACCCCGCCAATCTGATCGTGCACCCGGCCAGCGGCCGGGTCAAGCTGATCGACTTTGGCATCGCCGCGGCCCCGGCGCACGAGACGTCCCCCCGCAACCCGAATGTTCTAGAGGGGACCCTGGCCTACATCGCCCCAGAGCAGACCGCTCGCACAAGCCGCCCGCTAGACTACCGGGCCGACTTCTACTCGCTCGGGGTCACGCTGTACGAGCTGCTGACCGGCCAGCTTCCGTTTGCAAAAACCGACGCGCTGGACCTGGTCCACAGCCATCTGGCGAAGGCGCCGCTGCCGCCCTATGCGCTCGACGCGGCGATCCCGCCGGTGGTGTCGGGTCTGGTGCTCAAGCTGATGGCGAAGAACGCCGAGGAGCGCTACCAGTCCGCCTTCGGGCTCAAGGCCGACCTGCGGGAGTGCCTTCGCCAGCTGCGCGCAACCGGGCGTATCGCGCCCTTCCCCCTTGGCTGCCACGATGTGCCCGACCGCCTCCTGATCGCGCGGACGCTCTTCGGGCGCGAGCGCGAGCGCGAGACCCTGCTGGCGGCGTTCGAGCGGGCCCGCCATGGGGCCGGCGAGCTGCTGCTGGTGACAGGCGCGGCGGGTATCGGCAAGTCGGCGCTGGTACAGACGCTCCACGCGCCGATCGCGGCGCACCGCGGCGCTTTTCTCGCCGGCAAGTTCGACCAGCTGCAGCGCAACATCCCCTACTCGGCGCTCATCCAGGCCTTCCGCGCCCTGGGCGGCCAGCTGCTGGCCGGGAGCGCCGCCGAGCTCGAGGTCTGGCGCGAGCGGCTGCGCGCGGCCTGCGGGCCAAATCTGGGGGTGATCACCGATGTGGTGCCGGAGATCGGGCTGATCGTCGGGCCGCAGCCCGCGGTGCCGGGGCTCGGCGCGGCCGAGGCGCAGCACCGCTTCAACCTCGCCTTCCAGCAGTTCGTCACGGTCTTCACCCGGCCCGAGCACCCCCTTGTCCTCTTCCTAGACGATCTCCAGTGGGCCGACGGGGCCTCGCTCCAGCTGATGGAGCAGCTGATCAGCGCGGCGGCGGGCCGTCATCTGCTAGTGATCGCGGCCTATCGCGACGGCGAGGTGGGCGTGGGCCACCCGCTGCACCTGCTGGTCGAGGCCATCGGCCACACGGCGACGGCCATGCACAAGATCAACCTCGCGCCGCTGGATGCGCCGGCGGTGACCCGGCTGGTGAGCGAGACGCTCTACTGCGCCGACGACCGCGCCGGGCCGCTGGCCGCGCTGGTGGTGGCCAAGACAGGCGGCAACCCCTTTTTTGTCAACGAGTTCGTCCGCGCCCTGCACGCCGAAGGGCTGATCGCCTTCGACTATGAGCGGGGGGGCTGGCAGTGGGACCTGGGGCGGATCGGCGCGTCGGCGAGCACCGAGAATGTCATCGATCTGCTGGCCGCCCGCGTGCGCCGCCTTGGCGGGCGGACCCGCGGGCTGCTCCAGCTGGCGGCCTGCCTGGGCAGCGCGTTTGAGCTGCCCGCCCTGGTGATCGCGGCTGACCTGCCGGCCGACGTGATCCGGCGCGATCTGGCCCCGGCAGCGGCTGAGGGGCTGATCGTGCCGGTGGCCCACCCCCAGTCGCTCGCCCGCGGCGAGACCGGCCACGGCGGCGCCACGGCGGCGGGCTACCGC
>JAAXUL010001049.1 GCA_013336035.1 Chloroflexales bacterium | reverse complement strand
GCGACTTCCCGCCGGCGGACTGGCCGCCGCTGGCGGTCACCTTCCTGTCGTTCCACCACATGGTCATCCTCGGCATCCTCATGCTGCTCGTCGGGCTCGCCGGTCTCTGGCTCCTGTGGCGCGGCCGGCTCGAGGGGGCGCGCTGGTGGCAGGGCGTCGCGGCTAGCTGGCGCCGACCGCCAGCGCGGCAGAGACGGCGTCGAGGGCCTCCTTCTCGGCGTCGCTGACGTTTGTGCCGCCTATGCCCAGGAAGCCGCCCTCCTTGGCCGCGCTGGCGACCTGCTGCAACGTCGCGGTCAGAAGGCTCTGAAAGGCCTCGGCCTCGCCCTTCACGCCCTTGGCGCGCACGGCGGCCATAGCGGCGCTGACAGGGGTGAGCAGCGCCTCGCGCATGATCAGGCCGTCAGTCTTCTGATAGGACTTCACCAGATCGTCGACGACGCTGGTCGGGATGCCGTCGCGGAAGAGGATGTTGACCAGATCGGTCGGGGCGCTGCTCGCCACGGCCTTGCCCACCGCGACCTGCAGCGCATCGATCTCCTTGCCGAGGCCGCCGCCGCCCGAGGGGTCGGCCAGCATGATCAGGGCGCCGGCGTTCACAGGCGCGGCCTGGAGGTCGGCCCACTCGGCGTCGGTGAACCTGGCCCGCACCTTGTCCTGGGCCTCGAGCGGCTTGAGCAGCTCCTTCAGGCTCTTGGCCGTGGGGCCGTCGCGGCGCGACAGGCCCTTGACCTCGGTCTGCAGCAGCTTGGCGATGCCGGCGGGGTCGAGCTTCTGCTGGCCGGCCATGTTCTTGACCACACCGAGGACCACGGGCGCGCCCATGGCCAGGAGCGGCCTGATCTCGATGCCGGTGGCCTTCTTTACGCTGCTGGTGACCAGGTCGAAATTGTTACCGAAGAGCTGCTCGGTCGTTGCGGTCGAGCCGCTCAGGGCGCTCGTGACGACGGAGCTGAGGTTGCCCAGGACGCTGCTGTCGGCCTGCTCGACCAGCTCGGCTACCTTCGCCGCGCCCTGATCGGTGCTGGCGGCGCGGGCCAGGCCGCCGGTGATCAGGGCGTTCGCGAGGGCCATGCCCTGGCGGGTAACCTCATCGCTCATGCCGAGCTTCTTGCCGATGCCGCTGATCATATCAGGGGTGACGACATTCGAGATCGTCTCGAGGATCGAGGCCATTGCTCGGGTTTCCTTTCTAGTGTCTAGTGGGCCAGTGGCGGCCTACGCCTCATCGGCGAAGGCGCCCTTCAGCTGGTCTTCCTGCTCCTTCGAGAGGTTGGTGGCGATGATCTCGATATCGGTGTCCTTGAAGGCCTCGGTCACCCTGTCCATCACCACATCGCGGGCCATCACGAACAGCGCCGAGGTGCCCGGGGTCACCTGCTCGCGGACGCTCTTGATAAAGCCGTCGTCGATCCCGAAGTCGGCCAGGCTGCCGCCCAGGGCGCCCGACAGCGCGCCGATGGCCAGGCCGAGGAAGGGCACAAAAAAGAGCAGGCCGAAGAGCATGCCCCAGAACGCGCCGTCGAGGGCCCCGGCGGCGGCCAGGTTGACGGCCTGCTTCGTCTTCGGCTTCTTCTTGCCCTCGGGCCAGCTCACAACCGCTGCGTCCTCGATAACGATCAGCTGCTGCTTCTGGAGGCTGCTCAGGGTGGCGAGGGCCTCGTCGGCGCCGGTGGCAGTCTTGAACTTGAGGACGGCGAGCTTTCCAGTGGCCATGGTATCGATGCTCCTTACCTGATTGCCGGCAGCCAGAATCACCCTGGCGCTGTCGCTACTATACCCTGGCGCAATCTCGGGGGTATCAGCAGAGGTGCGGGCAGAGATCTGCGGAAAAGTGAAGCGCGGCGTAGGTAGAGATGCTTAGACGGGGCCCACGCGGGCCTGGCCGATGGCCGCCGCCTTGTAGGGCAGCAGCACGCGCACCGTGGTGCCCCGCCCCGGCGCGCTCGTCACGCTGAGCCGGCCGCCGATCGCCTCGGCGCGCTCGCGCATGGTGGTCAGGCCCAGCCCCGCCGAGGGCTCGTCGGGGTCGAAGCCCCGCCCGTTGTCGGCCACCTCGACCAGCGCGCCCTCGTGGTCGCTGCGCAGCACGATCGTGATCATCGTCGCGCCGGCGTGGCGCAGCGCGTTGTTCATAGCCTCCTGGACGATGGCGTACAGCTGCGACTCGACGCCCGGCGACACTGGCTGTCGGTAGCCCTCGGCGTCGAGCCGCACCTTCACGCCGCTGCGCCCCTCCACCGCCTCGAGGCGGTGGCGCAGAGCCTCGGCCAGCCCCTGCTCGTCGAACTCCTGCGAGCGGAGCTGGTAGATCAGCAGGCGCATCTCTTTGAGCGACTGCAGGGCGATGTCCTCGACCTGGCCGAACCAGTCGGCGAGATCGGCGGGCGTCGCCCCGGCGGCCATCTGCGACCAGGCCCGCGCGAGCAGCGTCAGGCTGTAGAGCGACTGGGTGATCGAGTCGTGGAGCTCGCGGGCCAGGCGGCGGCGCTCCTCCTGGGCGGCCTCGGCCATCGTGCGCTGCAAGAGGCGGCCGTTCTCGATCGCGCTGCTTAGCAGGCCGGCGATGGTCTGGGCCAGCTCGACGTCGGCCGGGGTGAAGGTGGGGCGCCCCTCGGCGCCGCTCACGACCAGCAGGCCCATGCCGGTGCCGCGCACAAGGAGCGGCTGCATCAGGGCGCTGCCGCCGAGGGCGTCGAGGTCGCTCGGCGGGGGCGAGATGAGCACCGGATCGGCGCGGCCCCTGTCGAGCACGCTGCCGCGACGGGCGATCAGCGCCGCCCGCGCGAGGGGGGCGTCGCGCAGGCGCAGCGTGGTCCCGCCGAGCGTCACCTCGTGGTGGCCGATCAGCGCGATCTGCGTGATCGTCTCGCGCCCCTCGTCGCGCAGCCAGATCGCGATATGCTCGGCGGCGAAGAGCGGCAGCAGCATCGCGCCCACGGTCCTCAGGGCCGCCGGCAGGTCGGTCCAGCTCATCAGGGCCTGGGCGATCTGGTTCAGCGCCGCCAGCGCGTCGATGCGCCGGCGCAGGGTCTGGTTCGTCTGGGTCAGGGCCAGCTCGATCAGCTTGCGCCGCGAGATGTCCAGGCAGACCCCGTTCCAGAGGATCAGGCCGTCGGCGAGCTCATGGGGGACCG
>JAAXUL010000294.1 GCA_013336035.1 Chloroflexales bacterium | reverse complement strand
CCGCCGTCTGGGCAGCGCCCTGGCCGAGAGTGCCGCCGAGGGCGGCCATCAGGCCAAGGCCTACGAGGCCTACCACAAGGGCGGCGATGATCAGGCCCTGAAGCGAAGGGTCAAGGACCGGGGGGCCACCACTAGGCTTTGGGGCGCTAGGTGGCGGGGCGCTAGGACGGGGGCCGCCGGATGAACGCCAGCTCATGACCGTACCTCCTTGTACACCAGGGTTCGTGAGAATCTGAACAGACCCTAGTTTATCATAAAAGCAATTTCTTGTCGCAGGATGAAGCAAATCAATGGTCCGCTGGCTCGGGGCGACGTGCTATAATCAGAGCGGCCTGAGTGGACACCGCCACTTGTCCCGGATCTAGACCCGCGGTTTCATGAGCGGTTTCATGAGTCGACGACCTGGGCTATCAAGCCTCACTCTGCTCCTGCTGCTCTTCGCCATCTCCTCCTGGCCAACATCGACCCCTCTCAGGGCTGGGCCCTCCTCGACGCATGCTGCCGAGGATGTGGGACGCTACCTGACCTATCTGCCAGGCGTGTGGGCCGACGACAGCTTCGGATACCTACCCGCAGCCTGGGCCAGCGGCGTCTATGGCGGCCACGCGGTAGCCCTCTTCCGCTACAACTTCACCCTCGATCAGCCACTACCGGCCGCGCGCCTCGAGATCTTCGCCGACACCCGCTACGAGGCCTGGATCGACGGCGCGAGCCTGGGGCGTGGACCAGCCCGCTTCAGCCGAACAACCCGTGAGTACGATGTGCTCACCCTGGGTGCGCTCGGGGCCGGCCGCCACCTCCTCGCCGTTATGGTCCAGTGGGCGCCGAATAACCGTCGCTCCGAGTCGACCATCCCGCACCTGCGGGCCCGTATCCTCGGCGGGCAGACGCCGATCGCCCCGGCGCCCAGCGAGTGGCGCGCGCTCCAGATCAGCGCCTGGAACCCTGACGCGGCCCTCGTCCATAGCTGGGGCCTGCTCGGCCCATCAGAGCTGCTCGACCTCCGCCGACTCCCCGCCGCGTGGGCAAGCCCCGCCTTCGACGATAACAGCTGGCGCCCAGCCATCGCGGTGCAGCCGCCGGCCGCCCTTCACCAGCCCCGCTCGATCAGCCGCCTCAGCGAGATCCAGTCGCCCCTGGTCGTGCATGCAAGCGGCCCCCTGATGCCCGGCTACTGGGTGGGCGAGCTAGCCCCAGGGCGCGATGGGGCCACGTCGTATAGCTTCACGCTTAGCGCCCCCACCCTCGTGTCGATCCTGGCCCTCAGCTCGCCCGACCTACCCGACCCGGCGGGCGGCGTCACGCTCAATGGCGCCCCCCTCAGCTGGAACCCCATCGAGGGCGAGCCGCCCGATCTGCGGCTCGCCTCGAGCACGCTGCCCGCCGGCAGCCACCAGTTAAGCGTGGCCGGCCTCAGCGTGGCGGGCTCGCCATGGCCCTTCGCTATCTCGACGCGCAATATCACCAGCGCGCGCCCCCCGTTCGGCCAGGGCACCCACGCCGGGCGGCGCCTGCTCCTGGCAGGACTCATCCCGCCCGTATCCGCCCGCGCGCGCATCGCGCAGACCAGCGCCAGCCTGGCCTTCGCTGAGACGCCGGCCTACGCTATCCTCGACCTCGGGCGGACCGTGCACGGGAGGCTGGTCGCCGAGGTGAGCGGCGCCGCCGGGGCGGTGGTGGACATCGGCTGGGACGAGCGGCTTTGGAAGGGCACCCGCCCCCTACCCTACCCCGGCTCACTCCACCCCGAGTGGAACCAGACCGACTCCTGGGTGCTCGATGGAAGCACCCGCACCCTGACGACGATCGACGCACGGGCCGGGCGCTACATCCTGATCGCCGCCTGGGGCCCAGGCCCCGTCCGCCTCGATAACCTGCGTGTCCTAGAGGAGCGCTACCCCGTGACCCTGCGGGGCAGCTTCAGCTCAGACCGCCCCCTGCTCAACCGGATCTGGCAGATCGGCGTCGATACGCTCTACGCGAACATGAGCGACGCCTACGCCGACCCGTGGCGCGAGCGTGGCCAGTGGTGGGGCGACGCCCACGTCGAGGACCACGTCAATAGCGTGGCCTTCGGCGACACGCTGCTCTTGCGGCGCGGCCTGCTGCTGATGGCCGAGCCCGTCATGCAGAACAATGGCCGCGCGCACGCCCTCGCCCCAAGCGGCGATGGGGTCTATCTGCTCGACTATGGCATGCTCTGGGTGCAGAGCACCCGCGACTACCTTGACCGCACCGGCGACACCGCGTTCGTCGAGCAGATCTACCCCGCAACCCGCGCCTTCCTCGGCTTCCTCGAGCAGTATGTGAGCCCGAGCACGGGCCTGATCGACCTGCCGGACAACGCCTCGAGCAACCTGGCCTATATCGACTCGAGCAGCTACTTAGACCGCGTCGGGCAGACGACGGCGGTCAATGCGCTATACTATGGCACGCTGCTTGACGCGGCCGCTATCGCCCTCGCCGTCGGCGACAGCGATAGCGCCAGAGACTACAGCACCAGAGCGGCCACCGTGCGCGAGAGGGTCAATCTATACCTCTACAGGCCCGATAGGGGCTTGTATGTCGCCGCCATCGTCGCAGGCCGCGAGACCGCGCCATCACCCCAGGCCCAGGCCATCGCCCTGGCCTATGGCCTGCCGAGCAGCGACGAAACACAGCGGGTCGCCGATGCGCTCCTCGCAAGCCTGGGCACCCCCGAGACGCCCGCCATCCAGGTGTATGGCATGTTCTGGGTCCTCGAGGGGCTCGGGCGGGCCGGCCGCACCAGCGAGGCGGTCGACGTGATCGAGCGCTACTTCGGCCGTATGGTGCAGCGCGGCGCCACAACCTGGTGGGAGAACTTCGTGGCGATCGACCGCTACACCTCTAGCCTGTCCCACGGCTGGGGCGGCTCGCCCACCTGGTTCTTGAGCCAGTACGTGCTCGGCATCAGCCTCGACGGCCCCACAACCTGGACAGTGCGCCCGCAGACGAGCGGCCTCTCGCGGGCAGCCGGGGCCGTGCCCCTCGGCGACAGCGCCGTCCAGGTCAGCTGGACCACGCCCAGCTGCAGCCAGCTCGCGCTCCAGCTGAGTGCCCCCGAGGGCACGAGTGGGCGAGCTATCTTCCCCTCTAACGGCGCTATCACCAGGATCGCGCTGAATAATACTGTGATCTGGGCCGACGGAGGCTCGCTCGCCGGTGATCTGGTGAGCGAGACCTCCAGCGGCATAGTAGTGGCGCTCGCCGGGGGCGCCCACAGCTTTAGCGTGCAGCTCACCTGCCCGACCTCAGCGCACCCCCCCGAACGTAGCTAAGGAACACACCAGCCATGTGGCCGATCCAACACCGAGTGGCCCTGATGCTCTTGCTGACCCTTGCAGTTATCCCGCTGCTGGCGCCCCCCGATGCGCACTCGCAGGGGGCGCAGAAAACCTATCTGCCGATGGTCGCCCGGATGAGCGAGCCCTCGATCTACGGTTTCGAGGCCGGCGGCGGCAGCATGGGGGGCAATGTCCGTGTCGGCGAGCAGGCCCGCCAGCTCGGGGCGCGCTGGTCGCGCATGAATATCATCAGCTGGCGCGAGGTGCAGCCAAACCCCGACCGGAACTATAACTGGGGCGCGCTGGCCACCTTCGAGCGGGACCTGGCGGTAAATGTGGCGCTCAAGCTCGAGCCAGTGGTGATCATCGACGACTCGCCGGCCTGGGCCACCATCAAGCCTAGCTCGTGCGCGGCGATCAAGGACGAGTATCACGCCGAGTTCGCGGCCTTTATGCAGGCCCTGGTCAACCGCTACAAGGACCGGGTGAGCTACTGGGAGCTGGGCAACGAGCCCGATGTCGACCCATCCCTCGTCGCCACGGACAATGTGTTCGGCTGCTGGGGCGACATCTCCGACCCGTACTACGGCGGCGAGCGCTACGGGCGCATGCTCCGCGCCGTGGCGCCGGCGATCCGGCGGGCCGACCCGGGGGCCAGGATCGTGATCGGCGGTCTGCTGCTCGCCACCCCCAACACGACTGACCCGGGCATGGGCCACCCCGAGGCCTTCCTGGACGGTATCCTGCGGGCGGGCGCGGGCGGCTCGTTCGATATTCTGGCCTACCACGCCTACCCGTCATACCCGAACCAGCAGATCGATTACGACCTCGAGGCCGGTAACGGCTGGAGGGATTACGGCGGCTGGACGGTCGGCAAAGCCCGCTACCTGCGGGGGGTTATGCAGCGCTATGGCCTCAACAAGCCCCTCTGGCTAGACGAGACCGGCCTCCTCTGCACCCCACCTTACGCTGAGTGTACGTCGCCAACAAGCGCATTCTTTCAGGCCCAGGCCGACCACATCGTGCGTATCGCAAGCAGAGCGGCAGCCGCGGGCGTCCAGCAGGTGTCGTGGTATACCCTCGACGGGCCGGGCTGGCGCAGCTCTGCGCTGCTTGACGAGAACCAGCAGCCACGACCGGTGTACACCACCTACCAGCATCTCATCCGGCGCCTCGGGCAGTACTTCGGCGTCGCGGCGACAACCTACAGCGCCGAGACCGAGGCCTACCGCTATAACAAGGGCTCGACGGTAGTCGACGTGGTCTGGTCGCGCAGCAGCGCCGTGCGTACGATCGAGGTGCCCATCGGGCGCTTCCTGGCCGCCTACTCGCGCGACGGCCTCCCGCTAACGCCGCGGCTCGGCGCGACGGCCCAGATCGATGTCGGCTTCTCGCCAGTCTTCATCGAGCGGGTGCCCTGAGCAAGCCGTAGCCCGCGCTCACACGACAGCTACACTGACACGTATCCCTGCGGGGTCAGTCGCCGCTCGCGCGACTCTCGCCTACACGCGGTGCCGGACGGGCACGGCGCCGCTGGGGGCCGGCGCGGCGGCGCGCTGCGCCACGAGATCGTGCCAGATCTCAGCCGAGATGACGCCGAGCAGGAGGATGAGCCCGTAGAATTTGTAGGAGTAGCCCAGCACCCCTATCCCGCGGCTGATCGCACTATCGGTGAAGCTCCACTGGTTGCCGTAGGCGATCAGGGCGTAGGCCGCGGCGAGGGCGATTGCCCTACCCAGCGGCAGGGGGGTATCGCCGTGGAGCAGGATTGCCGCGAAGACTAAGATGGTTACGCTCTGGTAGTGCATCCAGGCCGCCGGCACGGCGAGGACAGTGAGCAGCAGGAACAGGCTGAACTGGAGCGGTGTCGCGATCTTCCAGCTGGCCCAGCGATCGCCTACCACCCGCGCGCGTGGGGCGGCGAGGGCGAATGCCAACAGCAGCGATAGCCCGAAGAAGGCGTAGGTCGCCAGCGTGATCAGCGGGGTGCCAAATGGCTCGGCGGTGATCTGGGGGGCAAAGAAGCGGCTGAAGAACCCACTGAAAGTCTGGTTCTCGATCCAGGGCGAGCTGCCGCCGCCGCCGCCTATGATCGGCAAAACCTGGGTGATGAAGGTCCAATGGGTCGCCCAGCCGAAGACCGCCACTGTCAGCGCGGTGCAGGCTAGGCCGGCGAGGACCGCGCCGCCCAGGGCGCGCCAGCGCTGCTGGACCAGGAAGAAGCCGAAGAGCAGGGCCGGGTAGAGCTTGATCAGTGAAAAGGCGGCGATCAACGCCCCGGCCAGAGCGTCGCGGCCGCGCAAGGCGGCGAGCAGCATCAGCGTAGCGCCGAGCAGCAGCGCAATATCGACCTGGCCGAACGCGATCGTGTCGGTGGCTGGGCGGAAGTTAAACAGCATCAAGACGGCGGCGGCGAGCGGCCAGCTCGGTGCGCGGCGCGCCAGCAGCACCGCGGTGATGCCGAGGAACAAGGTGTTGACGACGCGGTGGCCGGTCAGCACGCTCGTGCCGTCGAGCAGCGCGAATGGGCGCAGGATCGCGGCATAGAGCGGTGGCCACTTGTACGAGAAGCCAAAGTGGTTGGCGCTGATCCCGGCAATATCATACAGCGGCAGGCCGTCGCGCACGAAGCCGCGGATCGCCCGAAAGTGGATCCAGAAGTCCGGGCCGCTGCGGGTGAAGGCGAACCCGATCAGGAAGGCGCTATGGGCCAGCGACCCGCCCAGCAGCACGACGATAAGCATCTGTCGATATGTCCAGCCGCGCCGCGCCGCCACGCCGCGCAGAGCCAAGGCGGACAGCGCGGCCAGGGCCGTAACCGCGCCAATCGCGATCGTCGCGGGGTTCGGGCCCACGTTATGCGCGCCGTCTATCGTGAGCGCGATCTGGTACAGCGGCATGATCCACCATGCCAGCCCAAGGTAGATCGGCAGGTCGGCGCGGCGCAGCACAAGCTGGTCTGCGCCGAGCTGCGGGGGCGCGATCAGGCGCGCCAGCCAGATCGCGGCGCAGGCCAGGCCGGCGAGCGCGCTGAGTCGATTGAGGAATGGCAGCACCTCGAGTGGGCGCAGGGCGATCCCGATGGCCACGCCGCCAGTGACCAGCATAGCAAGGCCCAGGGCCGCTCGGTCGCCCAGGCCAGCGCCACGCAGCGCGCCATAGCTCAGTAGGGCTAGGCCAGCGAGGACGGCCAGGCTCAGTGGCGGCGGGAGGCGCAGCCCGCCGGCAGTTGGGGCCAGCTCCGCGGCCTGGAACACGACGCCGAGCTGACGGGGGTCGCTCGACAGGCTAATCGTGTCGCTGCCGATGTGAATGTCGATCGTCGAACCTAGGGTGGGCGGCAGCAGCAGCGCGAGGCGACGGGCGCGCCCCATGCTATGGGCTATCGTGCTCACGGCCAGACGCTGATTGCCGACAGATAGAGCGACGGTCGGGTCGGGCAGGCCCTCGGGCCGCGAGTTGAGCAGGTTGAGTCTGAGGATCGCGGCGCGCGCGCCGAGGCTTGGCAGGCGTAGCTCGGCTGCGCTGAGTGTCCAGCGGCTAGGGATGCCGGCGATCATCTCGATCGCGTTGACCCCGCTCAGAAAATTCTGGTCGTACTGGCTGACCTCCAGCTGTAACGGGGGGGCAGCCTGAAAGGCCAGGGCGCCGAAGAGCAGCGCCAGGAGCAGGCAGCCAAGCAGGCTGCCCGTGCGGGGACGGAGCTGCGCGGGCGTAACTCGTTGCGAAAACATACCCTACCGTGACAGCTATATCAGAGAAGGGGCTCTGGAAGGCCGTCCATCTTACTGCTTACTGGCGTGCCCTGACATCTGCCACGGCAGTATAACACTTGCTGTCCGCTTATCTATAACTTGGCCGACGCCCCGCGAGCATGTCGCGTTCTGGCGCGGTGCGGCGCAGCCGCACGCGCCGAAGGCGGCCGGGAGAGGCGTGGGAGGGCTTGCTCTTAGTAGCCCTCCGGCGCCCGGTACCGCTCGAGGTTCTGGAAGCGCGTCGTGCGCGCCTCGAAGCGCAGCGGGATAATGCCGAGCGGACCGTTGCGGTGCTTCGCCACGTGGATCTCGGCGATGCCCTTCTTGTCCGTCTCCTTGTCGTACAGCTCCTCGCGGTAGATGAACATGACGATGTCGGCGTCTTGCTCGATCGATCCGCTTTCGCGTAGGTCCGACAGCATCGGCACATGGCTTTGCCGGCCCTCGACGGCGCGGGAGAGCTGCGAGAGCGCGATGACGGGCACATTGAGCTCGCGGGCCAGGGCCTTGAGGCCGCGGCTGATCTCGCTGACCTCCTGCACGCGATTATCGCTGCGGCGGCCCGACATAAGCTGCAGGTAGTCGATCATCAGCAGGTCGCAGCCGGCCTCGGCGTGCAGGCGACGGGCCTTGGCGCGCACCTCGGTGATGCTGAGGCCGGGCGTGTCCTCGATGTAGATCGGCAGCTCGGAGAGCACACCCATACCCTCGAAGGCCAGGTTCAGCTCGTCGGCGCGCAGATTGCCGGTGCGCAGGCGCTGCATATCGATGCCGGTGTGCATGGCCAGGATGCGCTGCACCAGCTGGTCGCGGCTCATCTCGAGGCTGAACACGCCCACGGTGGCTCGCGCCAGAAAGGCCACATTATAGCCGAGCGAGAGCGCGAGGGACGTTTTGCCGACGCTCGGTCTGGCCGCCAGGATGATCAGGTCGCTGGGCTGAAGGCCGCCGGTGAGCTCGTCGAGGTCGGTGTAACCGGTGGCGACGCCGGCGACCTCGCCGCGGCGCTCCTGGAGCGACTCGATCTGGGTGAAGAGGGTGTTGACGATCTGCCCGATGGGCACGAAGTCCTGGGTGCTACGGCGCTGCGAGACGTTGAAGAGCTCGGCCTCGGCCTTATCGAGGGTCGCCTCGAGGTCCTCGCTCTCGTCATAGCCCATGGCGGCGATCTTGCCGCCGGTCTCGATCAGACGGCGCAAGATAGCGGTGCGCTCGACGCTGCGCCCGTAGTACTCGATATGGACGGCGGTGGGCACCTCGGCGGCCAGCTCGCCGAGGAAGGCGATACCGCCGATGAGGTCGAGGCGCTCCTGGCGGCGCAGCTCGGCGGCGACCGTGGCCAGGTCCGGGGGCTCGCGGCGGTTGTAGCAGGCGAGCATGGCTTCGTAGATCAGGGCGTGCTTCTCGAGGTAGAAGTACTCGGGCGGCAGCCAGGCTGCGATGGCGACGATTGCGTCGCGCTCGAGCAGGATCGCGCCGAGCGTGGC
>JAAXUL010000293.1 GCA_013336035.1 Chloroflexales bacterium | reverse complement strand
CGCTGCTGGTAGAGCTCCGAGGTGATCGTGTCGGTGCGCGGCACGGGCAGCAGCACGCTGAAGCGGTGGGCGGCCGCGTACATTGGGCGCACGACCGTTTCGAACTGGTACCAGTCGCGCAGCGGCCCGCCGTCGGCGGGGAGCGCCACGGGCAGCGGCGCCAGCTCGAACCCGCTCCAGCGGGTGCCGTAGACTGTATTCAGCGCCGAGATGCGGCCGTAGCGCCGGCTGAGCATGCCCCGCCAGCGCGCCCACTCCGAGGCCGGCGCGGCGCTCTGGGCGAAGTCGGCCCAGTCGCGCTGGCGCTCGCCGCCGGCCGGCAGGTCTGTCGGCAGCGGCACCTCGGTCGCCCGCTCGGTCTGGTAGACCTTCTTCAGATCCTCCCCATCGGGGTAGCGGCGGGCCAGGAAGGCGTGCCAGCGGCCGGGCTCGTCCGCCGAGGCCGACGGCACAAAGCCCAGCGTGGCCGTGGCGAAGGCTGACCAGACCTCGGCCAGCTGCGTGTCGGCCGGCGCCAGCAGCGGGAAGTCCTGGCTCTCGGGCGAGCTGGGCGGCGAGTCGAAGCGCTGCGCTAGCTCGTCGCGCCAGCGGCGGTGCAGCTCATCGCGCCCCATGGCGGGCAGCCAGCGCCCGCCCGCGGCAGAGCGCAGCGGGCTGGCGGGGACGGTCGGGTCGCCGAGCAGCAGGCGCGGGGTGCGGCGGGCGCGGTAGGCCTCGATGATGCGGATCGAGCCGGCGCCGGGGCCCTGGCCCTCGGCGAAGATCGTCTCGTCGGCGCACTCGTCGAGCACCAGCCGCAGCGCCATCAGCAGGCCGCGCGCGGTGCCGCGCCAGGCGAAGAACTCCATCGCGTGGCTGATGAACAGCCGCCGCCGCCGCTCGTCCCAGGCCGGGTCGAGGGCCACGCCAAACCAGCTCGCCAGCCACTCGAGGCTCTCGGGCGGGGCGCTGCGCAGGTCAAAGAGCATCTGCACGGCGGCGATCTTGTCCTCGAGGGCGGTGGCCAGGCCCTCGATGTTGGCCATGAAGCGCTCGAGAAATGAGGCCGACTGCGCGTCCTCGCGGTAGACCGCCGGCAGGTAGCGCGCGGGGTACGAGAAGCGCGGGTAGTAGGCCCGCGCGGCCCGCAGGCGCGGGGTGGTCCGCCCGTTGCCGCTCAGCTCCAGCCGGATCTGCATATAGCGCCCGCGCGCCTGCTGGAAGAGCAGCTCCCATGTGCCGTTGCCCGAGCCCTCGCGCCGCGGGGCGAAGGGCAGCTCAGAGCCGCCGCCGCGCAGGTAGAGCCGCGGCTCGGCCTGCCAGCTCGCGTCGGCCAGGTCGGCGAGCTCGTCGGCGGCGCGGCTCCAGACCAGCACGGCCGTCTCGGGCTGCAGGCAGGCGTCGAGCAGCAGGCGGTGCCAGACGCAGCCCGGCTGGCGCCCGTCGAGCGGCGGCGAGACCAGGGTCGCGGCCTGCTCGTAGCGCGGGCGGCGCTGGGCCACCAGCGGCACCCAGGTGTCCGCGAAGTCGTAGTAGGCGCGGTCGCCGGCGGTCACCAGCCCTTTGCCGCCAAAGAGGCGCATCGGCAGGTACTCTTCGACGGGCTTGAGCGTCAGCCCGTCGTCTTCCAGGCCGAGGCTGAAGGCGAAGACCTGGTTGCCATCGGCGACGACGATGTAGAGCCTGGCCGGCGCTGTGCTGGTCGCGGGCACGTAGGCCATATCGTGGCCGGTCAGCTGGAAGCGGCCCTGGCTCTCGTCGTCGACCACGCCGAGCAGCACGCTGGTCGAGGCCGCGCCGAGCTGCCGCCCGAAGCGGTGGCGGTAGATGAAGGCGAAGGCCTCGGAGGGCGTGGCCGCGCCATTGTCGAGGATGAGCACCGTGCCGTCGGGCAGGGCCTCGATGGCCACCGGGTCGAGCGCGGCGACGGGCGAGGCGTCGTCGAGGGTGATCCCGGTCGGGAAGCGGCCGGCGCGCCGGCCGCGCTCCTGCCCGGCGGGCGGCGACTCGTCGCCGAGGGGCTGGAAGTCGTCGCGCCGCGCCGGGGCGAGCACGGCCTGGGCCTGGTCGTCGCGCAGCACGCCGAAGAGCCGGTCGAGCCCCCAGAAGCGGCGGTTGTCCCGGTCGAGCACCCAGACCCCGCCCCCTGGCGCGGGGGCCATATCGAAGGGCACGAAGGGCACCTCGGCGGGCCAGAGCAGCCGGCGCGGCGGCCCGCCCGCGTGCAGGTCGAAGATCAGCAGGCCCGCCGGCTCGAGCGTGCCGACGACCAGGTAGTGGTCCTCGGTCACGGCCAGCCCGCTCAGGCGCAGGGGGGCGGCGGGCGCGGGCAGCTCTCTGGGCTGGAACGCGCCCGCCGCGGGGGGCGGCTCGGCGCAGCGCTCGCCGTCGCCGGCGGCCCAGAAGTGGCTGGTGCGGCCCGTGCCGGCCGAGTTGACCAGGATGGCCTGGCGCCCCTCGTCGATCCAGTACCAGCTGCCGAAGCGGTCGCGCCCGGCCCCGCGGCGGCGCTCCAGCGTCGGCGCGACATCGCGCGGCGCCGCGGTGAAGCGGAAGATCTTCGGCCGCAGGGTCAGCTCGTAGCGCTCGTCGTCCCAGGCCAGGGCGTCGGGCTGCTGGCCGCGCGACGGCTCGCACAGGCCCGGGCCAAGCGCGCGGCCCTTGCCGTCGGCGCAGCGCGCCCAGTCGGCGCAGCCCTGGAGCAGGTGGAAGTGCGTGCCGTTGGCGTCCATCAGCGACACTCCTCGGGGACGATAGGCACGGGGAGCACGCGGACCCGGGGCTGGCCGCCGGGCGTCGTGCCGTCGCCGCCGTCGCCGCCGCGGGCGAGTCCGCGCAGGTCGTCCAGCGAGGTGGCGTCGCCCACGCTTACGGCGATGCCCATCACGCGCGGCAGCTCGAGCCCGCTGATCGCGATCTCGGCCGTGGGCGCGTTCGTCCCCTGGGCGATCAGCACCGCGTTGACCAGCAGCACCCCGGGCACGCGCGCCGCCACGGCGAGCAGCTCGCGGTCGACCACCGGCTTGCTCAGCGGCCAGCCCTTGTCGTCGCCGGCGCTGGCCGGGCGGCTGAGCAGCGGCGCCGTCTCGGCCAGGCCCTCGCGGCCGTCGGGCGGCAGCGGCGCGAGAAACTGTAGCAGCGTGGTGCGCACCGCCTCGCGCACCACGGCGATGCTCTCGCCCGGCACGACCCTGATGCCGACCGAGATCCAGATCTGCTTGTAGATCGGGCCGCGCACAAAGACCTCGGTCGTCACCAGGCGGCGCGGGTCGAGGTGGTCGCAGACGGCGTTGATAAAGGTCTGGTCGGGCAGCGGCGCGTCGGGCTGCACGGGGTCGTAGGCGGGGATGACCATCACCGTCACCGCGCCGGGGGCGTCGCCGGGGGCGTTGGTGGCCAGCTCGGGGCTGTACAGCTCGGGGTTGAAGGCCGCCAGCACATCAACCCGGCCGATGTCGACGCCGGGGGTGCGCAGGGTGATCGTCTCGAAATCATCGGCGCTGACCACGCGCTCGCGGTGCTGCAGGTAGCGCGCGATCTGCTTCTCGCCCTCGCCCACGCTCTCGGCATCGGCGCCGCCCCAGGTCGCCACGGGGTTTGTCACCTTGAGCCCGGCGGGCAGGGCCGGGCTGCTCGTGATCGCCTCGGCCCCCAGGTTGCCGGCCCGGCCCAGGCCGTAGGCGTAGTCGGCGCGGATGGTCGCGCCGAGCGGCGGGCGGGAGCCGCGCAGGCCGTCGCCGAAGCGGATCGTGCCGGCCTCGGCGTCGACCGCGAAGACCTTGACCAGCGGGTTGACGGCGGCGGGCGTGCCGGGGGGCAGGCGCAGGTCGGACACGGGCACCTCGGGCCCCGCGCTCAGCAGGTCGTCGATCTCGGCCCAGACCTCGCGCTTGTCGCCGGGCGGCGTGACGTTCAGGCGCACGCTGCCCGGCACGATCGGCCGGCGGGCCAGGGTGACCACCTGGTCGGGCTCGCCCGTGCCGTCGGGCAGCAGCTCCTCGGCCACGGTGGCCCGCTGGGTGATCATCGTCGCGTTGATGCCGACCCAGAGCAGGCGGGCCTGCACGGCGGCCGGCGAGCTGATGCGCAGCCACGTGATCACGCGCTCGCCGAGGTTGGTGTCCTCGAGGGCGGGCGGGTAGTCGTCCACCCCGGCCTCGAGCGGGTCGAGGTTGTCCCAGAGCTGCAGCTCGCCCGCGGCGGGCAGGGTGATCTCGACGATGCCAGGCTCGTCGAGCACATCGCCCGAGGCGCGCGCGTCGACCGGGCGGTAGCGCCGGGCCGGCACCAGCTGGTCGGGCGGCGCGATCTGCGGGATCTCGAAGCTGAGCAGGCTGGCGCCCTGGGCCGTTGGGCCGCTGGGGCTCAGCTGGCCCCCGGCCTCGTCTTTGTAGGGCACCACGCCCAGGCTGATCGTCTTGCCGGCGATCGCCTCGCGGGCCGCGTCGCGGAAGCTCGCGTAGGGTCGGTCGCCGGCGCGCACCAGCAGCGCGATCCAGAGCGAGCCGTCGACCGTGTCGGTGCCGAGGTCGACCCCGCGCCCGCCCCGCGCGACCAGGGGCGTCGTTTCGTAGAGCGCGAACGTCGTCGGGATGGTGAGCCCGTACGAGGCGTAGAGCTGCTCGTAGTAGCCCCTGGTCTCATCGGGCACGTCGTCGCGCCTGCGCTTATAGTAGACCTGGGCCTCGACCGGCAGCACATCGAGGCCGGCCTCGCTGCGGAAGGGCACCTGCCCGGCGCGCACCTCGAGGTCGTCGTTGAGCGTGATCGTGCTCAGCGGGCCGCGCTCGTTCTGGAAGACCACCAGGCCGCGCGCCGACGAGGCGGGGCGCAGCGGGACGCCCAGCAGCGTGAGGAACTTGCGCCGGTTGCGCTCGGGGATCTGGTTGCTGCGGTAGAGCAGGCTCTCGGTCAGGAAGGCGAACAGCTCGATCAGCGTGACGCCCGGGTCGCTGCGGTTGAAGTTCGTCCACTCGGGGTTATGGACCGGAATGCGCGCCAGGGTCTCGTCGAGCAGATCCTGGTAGCGGCGGTCGTCAAGCGTCGGTATCGTCAGCGGCATTGCTCTATCCTCCCAGCGTCACACCGAGGCTGACCCGCTCGCGCGACTGGGTCGCGACCAGCTTATAGGTGATCGTGGCGACGGCGGCCTGCGGGTCGTCCGGGTCGGGCTCGACCGCGACCTCCTCGACCGCGATGCGCGGCTCCCAGAGGGCCAGGGCCTGGCTGATGCGCCGGACGATCTGGTGGCGCGTGGTGACGATGTTGGGCTCGAAGAGGAAGCGCCCGAGGCCGCCGCCAAACTCGGCCAGGTTCAGCCGCTCGCTCAGCTCGGTCAGCAGGATCACGCGGATGGCCTCGCGGATGTTCTGCTCGCCCTCGGACCATGCCACCCGGCCGTCGGGCCCGACCCGCGGCGGGAAGCTGATCCCGCGCCCAAAGAGGCGTCCCCTGTCCATACGTGCGCTCCGTCGCAGTCTTAATAGAGAGCCCATCCCAACCACGTAGCGGAGGGTCACAGGGAAGGCTTGCCCTCCCTGTGGGCCCTGTCCCTATCCGGATGGGGGCCCAGGCTTCGCCTTGAACCCCGGCAGGGGGAAGCAGGCGATGAAGAAGGGTATCCACTTGAAGATGATGTCGAGCAGGGTCACGATGATGATCAGCAGGATCAGCGCGCAGATCGTGATGATCGGGATCGAGAGCGTGCAGATCATGCCCATGCTGGCCGCGCCGGTGTCTTTGCAGGGGCCGGCGCCGGGGTTGGGCAGGTCCTGGTGGAACGGCCAGGGCAGCACCGAGAGCACCAGGTCGCCGAAGGTGATACCCTTCGCCCGCTCGATCTGGCAGGCGAGCACGTCCGAGATCATGAAGGCGGTGTTCTTGTCGAACTTGCGCAGCCCGCCGGCCGTCGTGTCGATCGGCAGCGCGATGCGGATCGGGCGCGCCGGCGCGTCGGTGTCGAAGAAGCCGGCGATCTGGAACTCTGCCGACTCGGCGCTGACCAGGGGCGGGCGGAGGGCGCCGCAGTGGGGCCGCTCGAAGACGCAGCGGATGACGAAGCGCCCCTGCTCGCCGGCGCCCAGCACCGGGCGGGCCGCCAGCGGCAGCGGCGGCGCCGCCTTCGCCTGGGTCGACAGTGCCTTGACGATCGCCGCCTGGAGCTCCTCCGCACGGCTCTTGTCAGGGGCCTTGCCGTCCGGCTTGAGCAGGAATGGCGCGGTGTAGTCGGCCAGCGGGAACAAGAAGCCCGGCCACTTCGAGTCGCTGGGGCGACTGGCCCGGTCGTAGGCTCTGGTCTCGCTGTCGAGCCCGTTTGCGACCCCATCCGCGGCGATCGCCTTCAGCGCCTCGGCCAGTGTCGGCTGAAGGGTGTTGATAGTGCTGTCTTGACGTAGGGCCTTGGCCAGATCTGAATCGGCCGGGATGGCGATACTGGTAAGCATATCGAGGACGGGCTGCTCGACGCTCTCGAGCTTGGCAGGGGCGGGGGCGGTGAGGGCCGCCCAGACACCTGGGGCATGCCGCTGTAGGAACTCGGCCAGCTCGAGCAGGACATACCACGAGCCGGTCTGGGCCTGCTCGCGCGCAGCCTTGATCAGCTGGGCCTGCTGAGCCCTCTCCTTGTCGTCCTTTGGCTCTCCTGCGGCGTCCAGGGTGCTCTTGGTCAGGTTTGCCTGCTCGATCAGGCGGTTCCATGGCGCGATGACCTGCATAACCAGCAGGCCCTCGCGCGGGTCGCCGGGCAGCTCGGCGCCGGCCGGGGGGGCGGGCACATCGCGTGGCGGCGCGCCCATATAGTGCTCGCGGCGGCCCACCGGCACCGTGCCGGCCAGCAGGCGGCGGCGGCGCCCGTCCTCCTCGACGTAGCTCACGCCGAAGAGCGGCAGGCGCTCCTCGCTATCCGGCACGCGCCCGGGGTCGTCCAGCGGCTCCCAGTGGCTGCCGCGCGGCGTCGTGACCATGGCGTGCTCGAGCACCACCGTCTGGTCGCCCCGCGCGACCGAGAGGCGGCGGCGCAGCACGAAGCTGGCCCGCTCTTCGTTGGGCAGGTCGATCACGCGGTCGGGCAGACCGGGCACGCGGCAGACCAGGCAGGCCGTCACGAGGTAGTGGCGCTGGTGGGCCGGCTGGTAGAGCTTAAGCGGGCGCGTGGCGCTTAGGTCGGGCAGCTGCCTGATGATCGCGCTTGCCCGCTCGGCGGCGCCGAGGCGCAGCCGGTTGAGCGGGCGGGCCAGGCGCGGCACCGCGTCGACCAGCTCGGGCAGCGGGGCCGGCTCGCGCCAGGTCTCGGGGCGGGCCTCGTAGGCCGCCAGGCGCGCGGGGTCGCGCGCCACCACCGCCATAAACTCGTCCATGAAGAGGTCCGAGCTGAAGCTGAGGATGGCGGGGCGCCGGAAGTGCGCGCGCCGCGCCTCCTCGGCGGCCAGCGCCGGCCAGAAGGGCGCCGGCCCAATCCATGTCGAGTGAGACTCTGTCATGGCTCTTTCCCTGAGCGGCAGGCCGCTACCAGATGTTTCCCGCGCCGGGCGTGTACGAGGCGCTGATCACGCTGTTGCTGATCAGGGTGTCGCACTGCACCACCCCGCTGAACTTCGACATGCCGGCGTTGACCGTGACCATGCCCGCCGAGACCTCGACGGTGCTGGCGTTAACCGTGACCTTGGCCGCGGCGGTGATCGTGATCCCGCTCGTCTCGAGCTTGACCGAGTTGCCGTTGCTGTCGACGATCTCGACGCTGCCGGGGCCGTCCTTCAGGGTGACGCGCTGGCCGCCGGGCGTCTCGATGATGCACTGCTCCTGGCCATCCTGGTCGTCGAGCGTGATCTTGACCCCGTTGCGCGAGCGGAGGACCTTGCGGTAGTTGTTGCCCGCGCCGTCCATGCGCTCGGGCGGGCTGTCGCGCCCATTCCAGAGCGCGCCGACCACGAAGGGGCGCCGCGGGTCGCCGCCCTCGAAGGCGACCAGCACCTCGTCGTTGACATCGGGGATGAGCCAGCTCCCCCGGTTGCTGCCGCCCATCAGGGTGGCCAGGCGCGCCCAGGCCTCGTAGCGCCCGCTACCGGTGTCGGGGGCCCAGGGCAAGGTGATCTTCACCCGCCCCTGTCCGTCCGGGTCGCGGATATCGCTCACCAGCGCGGGGTAGACGCCGTACCAGCGCCCGCCTAGCCCGGCCGGCACCCGCGCGTCGATGATCATGTCCAGGGGTGTCTGCTCTATCACACGCCGCTCCTTTGGGCGCGGTCCGCCCTCACCCGCGCCCCAGCCCGGGCCGCTCGGCGGTGAACTCGACCCGCAGGCCCAGCTCGCCGTCGAAGATCAGGCGCGTCTCGGTCAGGTAGTACTTGCCGCTGAAGAGCGGCCCGAGCCCCTTCAGGTCGACCCGGGCGCCGACGCGCAGCCTGGCGCTGGCCTCGGCCACGCCGTGCCCGACCAGGAAGCGCCGCCCGCCCAGGCGGAAGTAGCTCTCGGCCACGGCCCGCGCTTCCTCGCCGTGCAGGGGGACGGTGTGGGCCAGGGCCTCTTTGCGCTCGCCGAAGGCCGCGCGCAGCACGCTCGCCCCGCTCTCGTCGCCGCCAAGCTCGG
>JAAXUL010000292.1 GCA_013336035.1 Chloroflexales bacterium | reverse complement strand
GGGCTCCGTCGCCGTGTCGGTGGCGTCATCGCTGCCCGTGGCGGTGGCATCGCCGGCAATCAGCGGTGCGACAGCGAGGAGCACCATCCTCGCGGCGTCAGCCAGCGTCAACTGATCCATAGTTTCCTCCAAAAATATCGCGCTTCGTCCGCTCGCTCGTTGGGGTGAGGGCCCTCGGCCGCCACTGAGGCCACGAGGGTACCACGGCTCTGACAAGGCCGCAACATTAGATCAAACGCTTGCGCTTCCGGGACAGGGTACAGGCTGTCGGGTTGAGGGCGTCGGCCAACAGCGTCAAGCATTGACAGCGCTTGCAGGAAGTGATATAACACCCCCTGCTACCCGGACAGTAAGCATAGAATAATTTATGATATCGCTTGCACTTCAAGGGAAGGCGCCGGCGCCTAGGGCCGCTCACGCGTGATTATAGTTTCCGCAAAGAAATGGCAAGGCCGAAGCTTACACTGGAGCAGCCATGGCGTCAGATGATGCGGCATCGCAGCCTCGAGTCGATGGGCGCGCCGACGGGGCAGGGGGATCAGCGAGCGAGAAACGGCGTGGGCGCCGTGGCGACAGGGCCGTCACGCTTGTCGATGTGGGGAGGCTGGCCGGCGTGTCGCCCTCGACTGTGTCGCGGGTGGTGAACAACAGCATACCCGTGAGTCCAGAGCTGCGCGAGGCGATCGAGCGCGCGATCATGCTGCTCGGGTACGTGCCGAACCGCGCCGCGCGGAGCCTCGCCGCCCGCCGGAGCGACTCGATCGGCGTCGTCATCCACGAGCCGGCGAGCCAGTCGGTCAGCGACCCGTTCATCACGCAGCTGCTGCTGGGCATCGCCAGGGGGCTTTCCGAGGACGAGATCCAGCTCATCCTGATGATGGCCCCGACCCGGCGCGACGAGGAGCGGATCCAGCGCTATATCGAGGGGAGTCACGTGGACGGCGTGATCCTGGTCGGCTCGCACGCCAGCGACCCGCTGCCCGATCTGCTGATCAGGCGCGGGGTCCCGCTGGTGCTCAGCGGCCGGCCCGCGGCGAAGCTCGATGTCGCCTACGTTGACGTGGATCATCGGAACGGCGCGATGATGGCGGTCAGCCACCTCGTCGCGGGCGGCCGCCGTCGGATCGCCACCATCCACGGGGCGCTCGACATGCCGTCGAGCCGCGACAAGCTCGACGGGTATTGCGATGCCCTCGCCGCGGCGGGGCTGGTCTATGAACCGGGCCTGGGGGCGGCCGGCAACTACAACCCGGCGCTCGCCGGCAACGCGATGCGGGCCCTGCTCGACCGCAACCCAAGCCTCGACGGCGTGTTCGTCGCATCGGACACCATGGCCGCAGCCGCGATGGGGGTCATTGGCGAGGCTGGCCTCCGGATCCCCGAGGATATCGCGGTTGTGGGCTATGACGGCACCCCGGTTGCTATGGCTACACGCCCGACGCTCACAACGGTTCGCCAGCCGAGCGAGGCGATGGGCCAGGAGATGGCGCGGCTGCTGCTGGAGCGCATCGAACACCCGAGCGCGCCGCCCAGGCATGTCATCTTCTCAACCGAGCTTATCGTCCGGGAATCGAGCGGCAGCCCAGGCTGTCACGCATCACGCGCGAGGGACCGATGACACGGGGGCCGCGTGCCTCCCAAGGTCCTCGCCTGTTCTGCGCCTATATCAGGAGAGACACCATGCAGTATCGGACGTTTGGCCGGCTCGGCTGGCCGGTGAGCGAGATCGGCTACGGTATGTGGGGCATGGGCGGCTGGACTGAGTCCGACGACACCGAGTCGCGCCAGTCGCTACAGCTCGCCGTGGACGACGGCTGCACCTTCTTCGACACGGCCTGGGGCTACGGCGCCGGCCATAGCGAGGGGCTGCTCGGCGAGCTCGTGCGCGCCAACCCCGACAAACGCCTGTACACGGCCACAAAGATGCCGCCCAAGAACTTCAAATGGCCGTCGAAGCGCGGCTTCACGCTCGACGAGACCTTCCCGCCCGATCACATCCGCGAGTACACCGAGAAGAGCCTGGCCAATCTCGGCCTGGGGCGCGTCGATCTGATGCAGTTCCACGTCTGGGAGGATGCCTGGGCCCGCGACGAGCGCTGGCAGCGCGCGGTCGACGACCTCAAGCGCGAGGGGTTGATCGGCGCGATCGGGATCAGCATCAACCGCTGGGAGCCCTGGAACGCCCTTGAGAGCCTGCGGACCGGCCAGATCGACGCGGTGCAGGTGATCTATAACATCTTCGACCAGGCCCCCGAGGACGAGCTCTTCCCGCTCTGCCAGGAGCTGAATATCGGCGTGATCGCCCGCGTCCCCTTCGACGAGGGCTCGCTGACCGGGAGGCTCACCAAAGACACGCGCTGGCCCGAGGGCGACTGGCGCAACAGTTACTTTGTGCCCGAAAACCTCGCGGCGAGCGTGGAGCGCGCCGATGCGCTCAAGCCCCTGGTGCCCGCCGGCATGACGCTGCCCGAGCTGGCGCTGCGCTTCATCCTCAACCACCCGGCGGTGAGCACGATCATCCCGGGCATGCGCCGGCCGACGCACGTGCAGGCCAATCTCGGGACAAGCGATGGCGCCAGGCTCCCCGCTGACGTCATGCAGCAGCTGCGCGCGCATCGCTGGGACCGCGAGCCGACCGAGTGGTCGCAGTAGGGCGCACCATCGGGGCCATCCTAGAGCTCGACGAACACCCGTGACCCACGAGCGGGTAGCGGTGGCGCATTTGTAATCTCCGCCGCTATAATGAAATCGCATCGACGAGCATCTAAACCCTCAACGAAGAGCGACCCACACCGGGCGCTCTTCTGTTGTTCAGGAGCTCACCCCATGACACCACAACGACGCGCCTCTATCGCCTCGTCGTCGGCGATCATCCGCATACGCCCCTCGGCCGAGCTTCAGGCCTAAATCGCGACGAGGATACCCGTGCTCTACGCATATTTTGGCGGCCTCGGCGCGGATAAACGGGCGACCTATGAGCTAGTGCTGGAGCTGCACGAGTCCGCCTACGTGCTGACGTCCGTTCTGGCCGCACGCGGCCGGCGTGACAATTCGCACCCAGCGCCGACGCGCTGGGGATGGCTGCGCCAGCCCTTTGGCGCAGCCTCAACCAGGCGACTCTATGCCGGCACCGAGGTGCGTCGCGCCTTGCTGATCCTGCTGCAGGCAGCGTGCGCGGCCAACCTGGCCGAGCTCGGCCAGCGCTACTGCTATGTGCTGCCCTCGGTTCCGAGCCAGGCGGGAGCCCTTGCGGTGCTGCTCCCATCCCAGCTACGCTACGACAGCAGCCTGCCAATCCATCCGCAGATCTGGCAGACTGGCCGGCCACTCGATACGTTGCCCATCGAGCGCCATAGCCACGTCTGCGCTGATGCCCATGCCATGGGCATGGGCATGGGGCCCGGAGGCGAGGGGCGAGCCGCTCGCGGATCGACGCTGTCTCGACCTGGACGGTAGCCTCCAAACGCCTCAGGTCGGACGCGAAGCGCCGCCCCGCCCGCGCGGCCACGCGCGCCTCAACGCTACGACGTGCCCATCAGCTGTGCGATCGCCAGCCCGCGCAGGCTCGCCGGCTTGCTCAGATACTCGTTGGCGCTGGCCTCGAGGCAGCGCTCGCCGTCGCCCCGCATAGCCATAGCGGTCAGCGCGATGCTCGGCGTCGCCGCGAACGGTGTAAACTGATAAGAAAAGTGATATAAACCAACCTACCACCTTGCAAGCCAAGCGCGGCCAGTGTACAGTCAGCGGCATACCCACCCCACGTTTGCCCGCTACTGTACCTGGAGTGCGCCAATTGTGGCAGTCGATCAAGGCGGGCAGCTCCTCGGGGTCTGGGGCAGCATCGGCGCAGGCGACAATAAGTTCGACTCGAACAATCACCGCATTATCGTGTGTGAGGTGCAATAGGGCAGCCCGGGACGACACGCGAGGATATGGAAGGGGACAGACGCGAGCGCTGATCTCATCCGCCCCCTCGCCCGCAGCGATTCCGGCCTGGTGACGCCGCCCGCCAGACGAGCGCCGCGCCTATGGCTGAGCCTTGGCGCGGCGCCCGCCCCGCCCGCGACGCGCGGGCGGGGCGTCCTGCTCAGCCGGCGTGCTCGCCGCCGCCGACCCCAGCACCTCCGAGCGCTCCTCACCTGCCGTCGCGACGCCCGTGAGCGCTACAGGCGGGAGCGCATCTGCGTCACCTGTCCCGTTCAAGGCCACCACTGCCCCGCGCTGGGCCAGATCGCGGAGGGAGGCGTAGAGATCGACTGACAGCAGCACGCCAGTCGGGTAGCCCTTCTGCGTCACGATGATCGGTTGCCGCCGCTCTTTGCCACGCTTGATTAGCGCCGCCAGCGTGGAGGCGGCCTTCGAGATGGGCACGACACCACTCTGCAGGTCCACGTCGAGGTCCAGACTCGGTTGCTGTGGCATGTCCTTAATCCTCTCTGGCTAGGGGGGCGTTGCCTGGCTCAATCGCTTGCTGTGGTAGCGCCAGGTGTTTGCTGAAGATGAAGCTGCGAGCATCCGCGATGGCATCATCGCATGCGAGGAAAAGCTCGTAGTGATCATACCACAAGCGGGTATATGCTGAGTACCTTTACCTTGCGAGCTTTGGTCCAAATCCGCAGTGCGTTAACGGCTGTCTCCTGCCTCCTACCGGCCGAACCCGCACGGACTTCCGGAAGGCCGTACTAATCTGCCAGCGCCACCAGCGCCGCGTTCAGCCACGCGGCCTCGACCTGGCGCCGTTGCGCCTCCGCGCGCTGGATCAGCCGCTCGTAGTCCACGCCCCGCAGCGCCGGCTGGGCACTGGCGACGGCGGCAAGCGCCTGCCACAGCCCGCGCTTACCCTCTATCCCCAGCGACACCGCCTCAAGCCCCTCGAACAGACGCAGCGCCCCCTCTGAGGAGTCGTCGAGGGTGAGCTTGAGCCGCCCGAGCTTCTCGCCCAGCCACGCTGCGGCCTTCCGGGGGCCGCTCTCCGTCACCCCGAGCCGCGCCATCAGCGCTTCAAGCTCCGCGCGGTCGGCGCTGATATCGGAGCGGAGCGTGGCAAGCATAGTCGCAAGGTCAGTCTCGGCGCAGGCCTGCTCCAGGTGCGCCAGAATCTCGAGCGCCGCCACAGAGCCGGCCAGATGGTCGTTCAGATAGGTCGCGAGGTTCGGGTAGGTCATATGCGTTGCTCCTGTCAGATACCCAACCGCCTACGGTTGGGCTTATTTCTGGGGCTGCCAGCTCACAGGCGACTGGCACCTACGTGGTGGCCGCCTGCGGGGCACCCTGCCGCAGAGACTGTCCAGATGCGCAAGAATCGCGCCAGCTGTAGCGCGGTGGCAAGCCGGCGCGGATCGGCGCAGCGAGACGCGCGGCGGGCGCGCGCCGCGCTGCGACAGAGCCTTGTGGGTGGCACGTTCTGTGCATCCCCCGCCACGATGGCCTGGCGCCGGAGCCTCCTTACGTCACGACCGGTCGGCCTGGGCACGATCGGCAGTTCACGGCCGCGCAGGGCGCGGCCTCATCGAGGATGATGAACGTATGACGAGCGAGGTTCGTATGCGGCTACAGCGCATCGCTGGGCGGATCGAGCGCATCGGGGTCGGGCTGAGCGCAGCGCTGGGTGGAGTGGTAGGCCTGAGCTTTGCCTATGGCGCCGCCCTGTCCTGGCCGTTCACCGTGGGTGGCTTCCTGAGCCTGCTGTGGGTCGGCATGGCCGTGGTGGTGCTCTCGGCGATCAGCGAACGGGTCGCCACAGGGGACTGGCGGGCGGGGCTCCGGCTAAGCTGCCAGGTCTTCCTTTCCCAGACGACCGTCTATGGGCTGGCGGTGCTGACCCTCGCGCTCACGCCGATCACGGCCGCCAGGATGCCGATCCCGCACCTGGCCATGACCATGCTGCCGGGGCTCTACCTCTGCAGCGTGATCGCCATTCTGGGGAGCTGGCCGCTCTATCTCGCCTGGCTGCCTGTGCGACATGATCGCTAGGGGATGTGAGGCGGGGGTGACAAATCGCGCCTGGCCGCCGAGGCGCAGAGCTACCTGGCGTCAGCCGGGCTCCTGGCAAACACCTGGTTATCGCGGAGGAAGGAGAGGATCGTCTGCTCGACGACCTCGGGGTTGTTCACCACAATGATATGGTTCGCCCCGGGGACCGTGATCAGGCGCGAGCCGGGGACATGGCTCTGGATGGCCTGCGAGTCCTCGACGGTGAAGACGGTGTCCTCCTCGCCGACGACGACCCAGACGGGCTGGGTCATCGAGCGTAGCGCGTCGACGCCGTCGTACTGCGCGATGCCCCGGTAGACCAGCAGCCACGCGCGCAGGGTCGTATGCGACGCATCCGACACCAGCCGGCTCGGCTCGATGTCGCGGGTGCCCTTGAAGGCCTGCATATCGGCATGGAAGAGGCGCCGCCGCTCGCTCGGCAGAGCCTCGAGCACGCGCCCGGCCACGCCCATCACCCACGGCGCCCGGGTGGCCAGCCAGCGCGGCAGACCGGGCGCGCGGGCGGCCGTATCGATGAGCAGGTAGCCTCTGCTCAGCTGCGGGTGGGCCTGGTGGAACATCGTCGCGACCATGCCGCCGAAGCAGTGGCCGACCAGGATGAAGTCGCGGATCGCGAGCGTGTCGAGCACATCGTAGACATCCTCGGCGAAACGCTCGAGCCTGTAGTCATCGGCGCCACGCGGCCGGTCCGAGTAGCCGTGGCCGCGCAGGTCGAGGGCCAGGGTCGAGAAGCCCGCCGCGTGCAGGGCCGGGTATTGCACCTGCCAGGCCAGGTGGTCGCCGCCGGCCCCATGCAGCAGCACGATCGTCTGCTCTGAGCGGCGGCGCCAGTCGGCGTAGATGCGCACGCCGGCGCGGGTGGTGATCAGCTGCTGCGTGTCCGGGCGCCCATCGTCCTTCGCGCTCAGCACGGCGCGGCGCGCCTCGTCGATCGCCGCCTCGACCATCTGTTCAGCCGGCAGCGGCGTGTGCCGCAGCGTGGCGCCGCCCGCGCGCAGCGCTGCGACGACCGGCGGCCCAGCGTGGTGGTAGATTGAGGCCAGGAGCAGCGCTTTGCCCGCGGGCACCGACTCGGCGATTCGATGCAGATCCGCGTCGCTGTAGGCGAAGTTGATCACATAGGAGATGAAGGCGCCGATCAGGGCGCCGATCAGGCCGCACAGGATCGCCCCGCCGCCGCCCAGCACGACCATGCCGACGAGGAGGCCGGTGCCGAGATCGGCGGGCGCCGCGTCGGCGCCCTGGTTGACTATGACCACGAGCGCGCCCACGGCCATGCCGAAGAGCCCAAAGAGCAGCAGGCCAGCCAGCGCGCCGAAGCCCATACCGAAGAGCGCGCCCCGCCCGGCGGTCATATCTTCGGTCTGCTGGAACTGGATGCGCCCGACGCGATCGCGGGTCACGATGGCGATGTTGCCGGCGCTCAGCCTGCCGATCGTGCGCCGGATACGGGAGAGGCTGCGCGCGGCATGGCGCGCCTGGCCCGCGGTGTCAAACTCGGCGACGACGAGATCGCGCTGCCGTGGGTCGACGGGCGGCTGCTCTACGCCGGCGGGCACATAGCGCCGCACCGGCGCTGCGGCGGCACTATCATAGGCATGCGCGGCGAAGCGCGCTGCCAGCAGATCATCGCGAAGCGGCGCCGCGGCCGGCGCGGCTGCCGCGGGGCGCATCAGCGTGCCGCCGCTCAGCGCAAGCTTGTCGACGACGGGCGGGAGGTACGGCTCGCGAACCCGCGTCACGAGCGCCGCCTGGCCAATCTCCAGATCCTCGCCGATCGCGTAGAGCGCCCGCTGCGAGATGCCGAAGTTCATCAGCATGGCCGCCAGCGCGCCCAGCAGCGCGCCGCCCAGCGCAGAGGCCAGCGCCGTCACTCCGCGCCCTCCCCGCGCCAATGGCGACTTGCTGTTCATGGACGATGGCAGCGGCGGCGCGGCAGGGATGTTCGCCGCGGAGTATATGAGCTTCGGCTACCAGGGCGGGCAGGCACAGCTCACCGCCAACGCCCCCAACTTCATCCACCTCGATGATCGCATTGGCATAGCTGCCGCTGGAATACATCGCCGGCAGGAAACTGATTAGGAGGGCGACCAGAATGAGCCCGATCAAAACCCAACGGAGCACATCCTGGGCTCGCAGGCTGGCGATGTGAAAAGATCCAGCTCCCAAATAAGCTCCACCTGCATAAACTTCTTCCCCAAGCAGTGGTTCCTGGGCAGCCGCCACCAGAACAGCCTGGGCGGGGATATTGTCTGTACCAGCGATGGTGAGCGATCCCTTTTGCTCGCTGGCATCGGTTAACAATCCTACCTCGCTTCCAAAATTACCCACCAGCACATTCGTGGAAACCTGCTCGTCAAGGATCACCGGAATAGCCCCAGCCACGTATGAAAAAGGCGTAGGGCCGCTCATTCGCCCGGCTCTGAAATCAAATTGTTCCTCCGAGCTGACATTCTTGAAGGATGTGCGCATCACATCCTGAGAAAGGATCGTCACTGCGCCTTCTCCAGAGGTCGCCACAGGCGGCCGATCACTGGACGAGGCAGCCCGTGAAATCCGGTCTAGAACCGTTA
>JAAXUL010000010.1 GCA_013336035.1 Chloroflexales bacterium | reverse complement strand
CTAGCAGCCTGTCGGAGAGACTAGGGCAGCCTCCGGCAGGGGTCGTTTTTGGACGCCTATCCGGTTGGGGGAGTCCAGTATCCGTCTCGCTGGGTGGCGGAGCAGCCGCCCCTAACTGCTAACGGGTAGGATGCACGTGCTTAGGCTTGGAGCAGGGTATGGAACCGGCGCAGATTGAAGGCCAGACAGACCAGGCACCACTCCCCGGCCGCCGCCTGCTCCCCGCGCAGCGAGAACTGGCGGAAGCCCATCGCTTCCTTAATGATCCCAATCACCGGCTCCACCGTATATTTGCGCGCCCGATAGATCGCTGCCCCGAGCACGGTCTTCAGCTTGTAGGCCATCCGCACCTTCGGGGAGGCATCGAGCGCGGGAGGTTCCGGCAGCGGCGCCAGCCGTGCGGCCAGGGCCTCCTGGTGGGCCGCGCGACCCGGCGCAATGTAGGGCTCAAGCCCCTGCGCCTCACACCAGGCGATGTTGGCCGCACTGAAGTAGCCCGCATCCAACGCCAGCGCCTCCGCTTGTCCGAGCTCGGGGGCAATCGACGCCACCGTGGGCGGGATCTCGTGCTGATCGGTGGGATGGTTCGAGAGCGACAGGCCCACGATCAACAGGCTGGCCTGATCCACCGCCACCTGGACGTTGTAGCTCTGCTCGAAGCCCTCGTCGGTGCTGTGTTTCATGATCCGCGACTCGGGGTCGGTGAAGTTGTACTGGTCCTTGTCGCGCGGGCCGGGCGTGGGCGGTTTGGGCGGGCGGCCACCGGGCTTGCGGCCCTTCCGTCGTGCGCGCTCCTCCCGTTCTTGGACTTTGGCGGCATACTCTGCGGCTTCGTGGGCATCGCGTTCGGCGGCGCGGGCCTCCAAGACCGCTTTCGCTTCGGCCAAGCGCGCGAGGCGCTCCTGGCGCAGCGCGATCTCGTGCTCGACGACCAGCCCGTCAGGGGGCGGCGTCTGGTCGGCCTGCTCACTCAGGGCAAACAGCGTCTCCACTTCGGCCCGCAACTGCGCTTCCTGCTCGCGCAACCGTTTGTAGCTCACGGCCTGACTTTTGGAGGCATCGGCGTGGATCTTGGAACCATCCAGACTGATCCGCCCCAGCTGCAAGGCCCCCGCGACCTGGGCCAGCAGCAGGATCTGGACAAACAGGTCTTTGAGCTCGGGCAGGAAGGTGGTCCGAAAGCTGGCCAGGGTGTCATGGTCGGGATGCAGGTTGCCGGCGATGAAGCGAAAGGGGATCGTCTCGTAGGTGGCCCGCTCGATCTTGCGCGAACTGAAGACCCCCGTCGCGTAGCCATAGAACAGCAGGCCCAGCAGGATCTCGGGCGCATAGGGTTGGCCGCCCCGCGGGCCATAGCGCGTATAGATCGCCGTCAGATCCAGATGGGCGATCGTATCCACCACGAAGCGTGCCAGATGGTCGGGCGGCAGGCAGTCACCCAGCCGCACCTGCACGTCCAGCGTCGCTTCGTAGTCCGCCGTTTTGAAGCTGCGTTTCATACCATCCAGTGTAGCACCAGCCTGCCGGTTTCAGACTTCTCTCCGACAGGCTGCTAGGGACATGATCTCGCCTCTGCGTCTGTTCCTCCGCGCCCAACAGCAGCGCCAGCTGGGCACGACCCCGCCCGTACTGTATGCGGAAGAGCACCACCACGCTGGCAACGGCGACCCAGAGCCAGGGCTTTTTGCTGCCTTCACGCCAGATGGTCTCATCGACGTTGGCGTGCTCGGCGCTCGTGACCGCCTCCTGCCGGAGGTTGACGACACTCCCGAGGCTGATTGGCAATGCCCAGACCATCTGCAGCAGCACGACGAGTTCGCGGTCACTGATGCGGTAGCGCCCGTGCAAGAGCGCAATCAGGGCGACTACCCGTGGTCCGAAGGCCCCAGGAGGCACATCGTGCGCCCGCGTGGCCGTGACCAGTTCGCCACAGCCGCGACAGCAGACCGTCAGGTACTGATATTCCGTGACGCTGGGCCGCACGTCGGGCTGTTGCCCTCTGTGCTCATGTCGGCCTCGCGTCGGCCCCCGTGAGCACCCCGGCGATAGTCGCCATCAGCGTGCGTACCCCGACGGGTTTGGCGAGGTAGGCGCTCGCCCCAGCCTCCAGGCAGCGCTCACGGTCGTCCGGCATCACCAGAGCCGTCAGGGCGATGATTGGCGTCGCCCCCACGTCCGGGTCGGCCCGGAGCTACCGGATCGTCGTTAGCCCATCCACCTCCGGCATCTGGATGTCCACCACCGCCACGTCGGGCCGGGTCGCCAGCACCTGGGTCACCGCCTCTGCCCCTATCCGGGCCAGCGCCATCTGACAGCCCTGCTCGCGCAGCAACTCGGCGTAGAACTGGAGGGTGAGCTCGTCATCGTCAGCGATCACGAGCCGCGGGGGCTGGGACGAGGTGAGCGGCAGGGGCGCCGGCAGGCGGGGTGTCGCTGGTGCGACGTTCTCCTCGCTGCACCAGGACAGCCTGACCGTGAAGCGGCTGCCCTGGCCAAGCGCACTCTCCAGGCTGATGCAGCCATCGTGCAGCTCGGCCAGGCGGCGCACCAGGGCTATCCCCAGACCGCTGCCCTTATGCTGCCGGCTCAGGCTCGAGTCAAGCTGCACGAAGGGCTGGAACAGCCGCGTCAGCTCCTCGGACGCGATGCCGATACCGCTATCCTCCACCGCGAATCGCACCGCTCCGATCGCCGAGTCGTCGGATAGCAGGGCGGCGGTAACGTCACCCTGCTACCCGTCTATCAGGGCACGAGACAGGACCAGCAGAAACATGCCAGGGCCACGACAGTCAGCGTCATCCTGGAGTGGCGCGCGAATCGAGTCGCGGCCGTCGTGGAGGACAACGGCCAGGGATTCGACTCAGGCGAAGCCCGGGGCGCCGAGGAGCGCCCCGGGGCTGGGCTGCTCGGCAGGCGTGAGCGCGTCACCGAGGCCGGCGGCATCCTGGAGATCGAGTCCTCGCCAGGGTGCGGCTCGACCGTGCGGGCTCGCGTCCCACTTCCTGCGCCCGAACCAACCAGATAGCAAGCGCATCGGAGGCTGAGGCCGGCGCTTGACCTGCAATTCCCGCCCACTCCTCGCTTCCATGCCGCGAGATAAGTGACGCCCAGGCAGGCGAGTGCATGCCGACCTGCCCAATCAGCCCGCTTCGGCGTCAGCGCGCGTACCCGGAGGTGCGACGCCACCGCTCTGCTGCGCTCCCTCGGCCAACAGGCCCATCGCAGTCTCCTCGGGCGCTAAGATACGGATGCCCCGCTCATCCAGCACGAGCTCGCGCAGTGTGCGGTCGAAGAAGCTCAGGCGCATCCGCAGGACGGCGAGGAGCCGGCGCAGCCCGCCGGCAATCTCGTACTGCTGCACCACGACCAGCGTGTCGCCCAGAGAAGCGAGCGGCATATTCGTCAGGTGCAGGCGCAGGCCCTCAAACGGCGGGATCTCCATCAAGTACAGGCTGGTGATGCTCGCCGCATACGTCAGGTCGTTCAGCGCGCTGATATAGTCACGGGTTCGCTCGCCCAACTCGTGAAACAGCACGCTGACATCGTCGATGACCAGGCGCCGCACTGCGGGTGCTTCGAGCTCGGCGAGCAGCGCCGCGGCAACCTGGTCCGGGTTGAGGTCAGCCGGCGCAAAGCGGATGATGTGCATATGGCCGCGCTCGACCGCGCCGCGCAGGTCGAGGCCAAAGGCCCTGGCTTTGTGCTCCAGCTGCTCCGGCTGCTCGGAGAAGCAGAGGAAGAGGCTGACAGCGTCGTGCCGCGCCTCGGCCAGCGCCCACTGCAACCCGAGGATCGTCTTGCCGACTCCGGGCGCTCCGGCCAGCAGCATCGTCGTGCCGATATTCGGCCCGCCGCCGAGCAGCTTGTCGAGCTCGGGCAGCTGAAACGGCGCCCGCTCCGTCGTCGCGAGGCGCCGCTGCGGCGTTGGCACGCTCTCAATGCGCGGAAAGACGCTGAACCCATCGCCAGTGATCTGGTAGCTGTGCAGGCCCGACTGCTGGGCGCGGCCCCGCAGCTTCAGCACTTCGATTAGCCGCTGGTGACGGCGGCCATACAGCGTGTAGTTCAGGCTGAGCACCACGTCCGCGACGGTCATCTCCGTGTGGTGCTGCGGGTCGCGGGCGTCGCCCGCGATCGTGACCAGGATGGTGGTGTCGAGATAGCGGATCTGCACCGCAAGCGCCGCAAGGATAGCGCGGATCGCATGGTTCGGGCTCAGCAGCGGGTGCGCGTTCTGGAACCCATCGAGCAGCACCAGCTTCGCGCCGGTAGCGATGATCGTCCTTGCGATAGCGGCGGCAGGCGCGTCCTCGGCTTCGTTGAGCAGGCTGCTGAGCGTGAAAAGCTGGACGCGGTCACCAAGCAGGGCGGCATCGAAGAAGCTCAGCGAGCGCAGGTGGTGGATATACTGCTCGTTCCCCTCCGAATAGGTGGTAAAGACGATCGTCTTGTGCCCCTGACGGGCCGCGTGGAACAGCATATGGCTGGCGAGCAGCGTCTTCCCCGCCCCTGGCGTACCGACGATGACGGCGAGCGATGGATGATCGAGGCCTCCAGCGAGGACAGCATCGAGCCCCGGGACGCCAGTAGGAACAGGGGGTGCGTCATTCATAACCATGGGTCGCTTCTCACTCCAGCATCGCCACGCACGCTGTCTGTGGCCTAGGCTCCTAAGCACCGGCGAACAAGCTGCACGACCTTCTCGATCGGGAAGGGTTTGGGGAGAACCTCCACAAACATGTCGCTGACGCCTGTCGGCAGCGCGGCCGACATAAGGACGAGTGGGATCTGCGCCGTCTTTGGGTCGGCGCGCAGGCGGCGGGCCAGATCCATGCCGTTCAGCTGTGGCATCATCAGGTCGGTGAGTACCAGCGACACAGGGGTCTGCTGAAGCAGATGCAGCGCGACAACACCGCTGGGGGCGACGAGCACCGTGAACCCTTCGCTCTCAAGGATTTCACGGATGAGATCTAGGATAGTCGGCTCGTCGTCGACGATCAGGATGGAGTGTTTCGACACTGATGCCCCCAGATCATCCGTGGGAGGCGCGGCTCCTGTCCGAGTGTTACTGTCACCGATTCTGCCTCTCTGTGAACTGCCAGCGCTCTTGCACCGTCCGCACATGTTGTACCACATGGCCCTCTACACCTGCACGTGCGCTCGCGCGACCCAGCCTCCATCGCGCGCACCAGTACGAGGGCGAGAAGATGCTCACCCTGGCGCTGATTGGCATCGGCGAGGACGGACAGCGTGAGATGATCGCCTTTACGAGTGGCGAACGCGAGAACTAGGGCGCCTGGGAGGAGGTGTTGGCCGATGTCAAGGCGCACGGGGTCGAGCAGGTCGACCTTATGCTGCGCAGGAGCCGGCTAGCACTAACCTCTCATCGGGCGAATACACCCACGGATTGCGCAACGAGATGCACCTGGGCTTGAAATGGCTTCCTCGTATGTCCACGAGGCGCGCCCCACAGCGTTGCCCGCTCACCAGCGCGGAATGCCAGCCGGCTGGCGGCGGGGCGAGGCCCACACCGGCTCAGACTCTCCCGTACCCGCTCGTGACCATAGACACGCTTGAGATTTCTATGCCTGCTCCACTGCCGTTTACCATTCGGCCGGCTGAAGCAGCAGACGTGCCCAGAATTGCCTCGCTGTTGGTCCAACTGTACGCAGCCGAGCTCCCGGGAGCCTTGCGCGGCCCACCGGCAGGTCAGGTGCGGCTGCTCGCGTTTACCCTGGCGGCCAAGCAGGGACAGGGGCTGCGCGGGCGTCTGATCGCCGTTGATGCGGCCGGGGCGATCCTTGGGACCGCAGCGATCAATCGCCCCGATGCACCGCCCTACGAGCGTGCGCCAGACGGCACGGTGCGGCATGCCCTTCAGGAGATCGGCGCAGGGCCGACCGCTTGGCTGCCGCTGACCGTGGCGCGTAGCCTGATCAGGGCCCAACGCCCCGCAATGGCCGACGCGGTCGGCGTGCATAGCGTGGTGGTCGATACCCGTCACCGCGGCCAGGGCGTCGGCCGCTGCTGCTCGCTGGCCTTCTGACTAGCATTGCCCTGGGCTTCGCCGTCAGCGAGCAGGCCGGCGAGGAACGCGGTGTCGCGGTGCAGCTTCGAGCCATAGCCCAGCCGCGCAGATGTCTCGGGGCTCATCGCGATCCATCGGGCCCGAGACGTATTGCGCATGACCATCGCCTGGGCTATACTGCCCCCACTCTCTCCCTCCACGGCCAGGAGTTGCCCGTGCACGCACGACTCGGCAAGCGGCTCGCTGCTGCCCGCCAGCGCCACTTTGTTGGGCGCAGTGCCGAACTAGAGCTCTTCCGCATGGCGCTAGGGCGCGACGACCCCGACGTCGCTGTGCTCCACATCCACGGCCCCGGCGGGATGGGCAAGACCTCCCTGCTCCGCGAGTTCGCCCAGATCGCCGAAGAGGCCGGCCGCTCGCACGTCCCCCTCGACGGCCGTAACCTTGACCCCTCCCCGGCGGGGTTCATGGCCGCCCTCCACAAAGCGCTCTCTCTGGCGCCGGATGCTGCGCCGCTCGACGCCCTCGCCGCCACGCCGGATCTCGTCCTCTTCCTCGACACCTATGAGCTGGTCGCGCCCCTGGACGTCTGGCTCCGCGACAGCTTCCTTCCTCAGCTCCCCGAGGGGACGCTGGTCGTCGTGGCCGGGCGCCAGCCGCCGGCGTCGGCCTGGCGCGCCGAGGACGGCTGGGGCGCCCTGACCCGCATCATCTCCTTGCGCAACCTCCGCCCCGACGAGAGCGCGGTCTACCTGCGCGACCGCGGCCTCTCGGCCCAGGAGGCCGCGCAGGTCCTCGACGTGACCTATGGCCACCCCCTGGCCCTCTCCCTCGCCGCCGATCTGCTTGCGCAGCACCGGGCGGCTGGTGCGATCGACCTGCGCCGCGACCCGGACATCCTCCACCTGCTCCTGGAGCGCTTCGCGGCCGAGGTGCCCGACGCCACCCTGCGCCAGGCCCTCGAGATCTGCGCTCACGCCTTCGGCACCGACGAGGCCCTGCTGGCGCGCTGCCTCGGGAAGGAGCAGGCCCACGCCGCCTTCCAGTGGCTGCGCGGCCTGTCCTTTATCGAGCAGGGGCCCCACGGCCTCTTCCCCCACGACCTGGCCCGCGAGGTGCTCGAGGCCGACCTGCGCTGGCGCGACCAGACCCGCTTCGACCAGCTCCACGACCAGGTGCGCACCTGCATCATCCAGCGTGTCGTGGAAAGCAGCGGCTGGGCCCAGCAGACCGCTATCTTCGCCCTGCTCTTCCTGCACCGCAACAACCCCTTTATGCGGCCGTTCTACGCCTGGCAGACCTTCGGCCAGCTCTATATTGATCGGGCGACCCCCGCCGATCTGGCCCTGATTGAGCAGCTGATCCTCCGCCACCAGGGGCCTGAGTCCCTCGCGGTGGCGCGCCATTGGCTGCCACGCTCGCAGTCGGCCTTCTACGTCTTCCGCGCGGCGGGCGGCGTGCTCGCGGGCTTCTGCCAGGTGTTGGATATCAGCCAGCTCGACGCCGACGACCTGGCGGCAGACCCGGCCATGCCCGCGGCCGTCGCTTGCCTCCAGCCGGCCGCCCCGCCGCGCCAGGGCGAGCGCATCCTCTACTTCCGCAACTGGATGGACGTTGAGGGCTCTCAGCGGTCGCCCTCGATCTTCAACATGTGCGCCATGATCTCCATCCGCTCCTTTTTCACCACGCCCCGGCTGGCCTACTCGTTCATCGCCCAGGAGTTCAGCGACGAGTATGCCGAGATGTTCGCGTACCTGCGCATGCCCCTGGCCCCCGCCGCCGGCTTCGCCATCGACGGCCGCACCTTCGGCGCCTTCGCTCACGACTGGCGGGCGGAGCCCGTGCTGGAGTGGCTGCGGGTGATGGGCGAGCGGGAACTGCTCGACGAGGTCGTGGCCCTGGAGGCGCTGCCTCACCCCCAGCAGCCGGTCGCCCTCTCGGAGCCGGAGTTCGCCGAGGCCGTCCGGCAGGCGCTCAAGCAGGCGGGCCGGCCCGATCTGCTGGCCCAGAGCCCGCTGCTACGCTCGCGCTGCCTGCGCGACCGGAGCGAGCAGGAGCCCACGCCGGCCCTGCTCCAGGCGGCCCTGCGCGAGGGGGCCGACACCATCACGGCCAGCCCGCGCACCCAGAAGCTCCACCGGGTGCTCTGGCACACCTATTTCGAGCCGGCACCCACCCAGGAGGCCGCGGCCGAGCTGCTGGGCCTGCCCTTCAGCACCTACCGCCACCAGCTCGGCCGGGCCGTGGAGCAGCTGGTCGCCTGGCTCTGGCAGCAGGAGCTGTACGGCGTCACGCGAGAGCTTTCCTCGGGCGCCGCCGACTCGCCCCCAAAGTTTGACACCAACTGAGCAGGAGATTGGCTGGAACCTTGACAACGAGCCGGCCTACACTTGGCTGCATACCCTGAGCGCAGGGGCCGTGGGTCGCCAGAGCACCCGCGACACCCCAACACAGAGGAGCAGCCGCGATGAGCACGCAGCAGACGGGGGCCGGCGGAGCGGCGGTGGTGATCGGCGCGAGCATAGGTGGGCTACTGGCAGCGCGGGCGCTGGCCGAGCACTACGGGCAGGTGCTGCTGCTGGAGCGCGACACGCTTCCAGCAGCGGGGGGGCATCGCAAAGGGACGCCTCAGAGCCGGCACGCCCACGCCGTGCTGGTGCGCGGCCTGGCGGTCATAGAGGGCTACTTCCCTGGCCTGACTGCAGCGCTGGTCGCTCAGGGGGCCGACTACGGCGACGTCAGCCAGAACGCGCGCTGGTTTCACGAGGGCGCCCACCACCGCCCGGCCGTGAGCGGCCACCACGCGATCAACGTCAGCCGCCCGCTGCTGGAGGCGACGGTGCGGGCGCGGCTGCGGGAGCTCCCCAACGTCCAGCTTGTGGACGGCTGCGACGTGCTCGGGCTGCTGACCACGCCGGACGCCGCTCGCGTGAGCGGGGTGCGCGTGATCCGGCGCCGGGCGGACAGCGCCGAGGAGAGCCTGGCCGCCGATCTGGTGGTCGACGCGAGCGGGCGCGGCTCACGCAGCGCCGCCTGGCTGGAAGCGCTCGGCTACGCGCGCCCCGTGGAGGATGTGGTCCAGATCGGGGTCACCTACACCTCCTGTGAGTACCGCCGGCGGGCCGAGCAGCGCGCCGGCCCGGTCGCTTTGATCGTCGCGGCCTCACCGGAGCAGCCGCGGGGCGGCGTGCTGCTCAGCCAGGAGGGCGACCGCTGGATCCTCACCGCGGCGGGCTACCTGGGCGCGCAGGCGCCGCTGACGCACGCGGGGCTGCTGGAGTATGTCGGGGGCATGGCGGTCCCCGCGCTCTACGAGGTGCTTAAGGACGCCGAGCCCGTGAGCGAGCCGGTGGCCTACAAGATCCCCTCCAACCTGCGCCGGCGCTACGAGCGGCTGGCCCGCTTCCCGCAGGGCTTCCTGGTCTTCGGCGACGCCCTGTGCAGCTTCAACCCGATCTACGCCCAGGGGATGTCGGTCGCAGCGCTGGAGGCGGAAGCCCTGGGCGCCTGCCTGGAGCAGGGCGAGGATGATCTGGCGCAGCGCTTCTTCGCGCAGGCGGCCGCGATCATCGACCCGCCCTGGGCGACGGCGGTGGGCAATGACCTGCGCTTCCCCGAGGTTGCGGGGCCGCGCACGGCGATGACCCGGCTCATCGCCTGGTATCTCGGCAAGCTGCACCACGCGGCCCATCACGATGCCGAGCTCTCGCTCGCCTTCCTGAAGGTGGCGAACCTGCTGGAGCCGCCGCCCAGCCTGCTTCGCCCCGGCATCGCGTGGCGCGTGCTGCGCGGCAACCTCTGGGCGCGCCGGGGCACGCCGCCGGCCAACGCAGCGACGCCCATCCCCTCGCGCAGCCCAACACGCTGAGCTCGCGCTGCATCCGTCGTTGTGCGTGGCACTGCTCCCCCGCGCGGCACCGCCTGCCCCCCGGTCGCACAAGCTGAGACAACCAGCCCGGTACGTGGGAACTCGCCCACCGCTCAATAGCGATACTCGATCGAGGCCAACCGGCCCTACGAGCTACGGCCGAGCGCACCCCCGCCACGACGCATGCGCTCGGCACTTGGGACGGTGACCCCACTGAGCGATCCAATCGAAAGGACGCAGTTGAAGACGCTAGAGCACTCCCCTCTTGCCAGCGAGGACGGCGCCTCCATGCCCCCCCGCTGCTCGGCGCAGGCCCGTGCCTGTGCCGAGGCCGCGTTCCGTCACTGCTATCCGGCCTATGCCGCGACCAGCTCCATTGATCGGCTGCGGGCAAGCGACTATGCGCGCCTCGACCAGCTCGGCCAGGTCTACCTCGACTACACCGGCGGCGGGCTCTACGCCGCGACACAGCTCCAGAAGCACCACGAGCTGCTCAGCAGCCAGGTCTTTGGCAACCCCCACTCCACCAATCCGACCTCGCAGGCGATGACCCACCTGGTCGAGCAGGCGCGCGCCGCCGTGCTGGCCTTTCTCAACGCCCCTGCCGCCGAGTACGCGGTGATCTTCACGCCCAATGCCAGCGGCGCTCTTCGGCTTGTCGGCGAGGCCTACCCGTTCCGGCCGGGCGGCGAGCTGCTGCTGACCGCCGACAACCATAACTCGGTCAATGGCCTGCGCGAGTTCGCGCGAGCACGTGGCGCGCACTTCTGCTACGCGCCGCTGCGCCGAGCGGACCTGCGCATCGACGAGGAGCACCTGACACAGCTGCTTGGCCAGGGCCAGGCGGGCGCGCCCCGGCTCTTCGCCTACCCGGCTCAGTCAAACTTCTCGGGCGTGCAGCACGCCCTTGCGTGGATCGGGCGCGCCCAGGAGCAGGGCTGGGATGTCCTGCTCGACGCCGCCGCCTTCGCGCCCACGAACCGGCTCGACCTGAGCCGCTGGCAGCCGGACTTCGTGTCCCTCTCGTTCTACAAGATCCTGGGCTACCCCACCGGCGTGGGCGCCCTGGTCGCACGGCGTGACGCCCTGGCGCGACTGCAGCGCCCCTGGTTCGCCGGGGGGACGATTGCGGCAGCCTCGGTGCTCGGCGACGGGTACGTGCTGGCCGCAGGCGAGGCCGGCTTTGAGGATGGTACGGTCAACTACCTCAGCCTCCCGGCCGTCACCAGCGGGCTGGACTACCTCGGCCGCATTGGCATCGACCTCGTCCACACCCGCGTCCAGTGCCTGACGAGCTGGCTGCTCGCGGCGCTCGGCGGGCTGCGCCACCGCAACGGCGCACGGCTGGTCGAGATTCACGGCCCGACCAACGAGCAGTTGCGCGGCGGCACGATCGCCCTGACCCTCTACGACCCGGCCGGGCAGCAGGCCGACGAGCGCCAGGTCGAGCAGCGGGCCAATGACTGGCAGATCTCGCTGCGCACCGGCTGCTTCTGCAACCCGGGCGCGGCCGAGACGGTGCGAGGGCTCAGCGCGGCCGAGCTCGCGCCGATCTTCCAGACGGCTGAGCACCTGACGCGTGAGCGCTACCAGCAGGCGCTTGCCGGCCAGCGCCTGGGCGCCGTGCGGGTCTCACTTGGCCTCGCCACCACGTTCGCCGATGTCGATACCTTCCTCAGCTTTGTGCGCAGCTACCTCGACCGCCCGGCCGAGCCGCCATCGCCGTTTGTCGATCAGTAAGCGGAGTAGGGAGCTGTACGACAGGAAGGTCTCAGCGGGCGAGAGACTCCCAAGAACACCTTTCATTGCGCAGTGTGCAGCAGGGCAACACGACAGCCTCGCATGCCATTGCCGGACTGGGCAAGTATGAATCTGCTCGAGCGTGATCTGTTCCAACACGAATTGAGCGCGGCACTGCACGATGTCGCCATGGGCGAGGGCCGAATCGCCCTCGTGAGCGGTGAGGCAGGCGTCGGTAAAACGGCTCTAATCGAGCAGTTCGTACGCGCCCGGGACAGCAGGGTACGGGTGCTCTGGGGCGTATGCGACGCCCTCTTTACACCGCGTCCGCTCGGCCCACTGCACGATATGGCTCCACAGGCACGCGGGGACTTGTCGGCGCTGCTTGGCGCGGATGCCACCCGCACTGAGACCTTCTCCGCCGTGCTTCGCGAGCTGCACGGAGCGCCGGTGATTATCGTCTTTGAGGACGTCCACTGGGCGGATGAGGCAACGCTCGATCTGCTCCGCTTTCTCGGTCGCCGGATCGCACGCACGACTGCTTTGCTGGTGCTGACCTTTCGCGACGATGAGTTGGGCGCGCGTCACCCGCTCCGTAGCGTCCTCGGAGATCTGGTTGCCGCACCTGCGACGCGGCGCATTCCACTGCCGGCGCTGTCCGAGCACGCGGTGCATACGTTGATTGGCGAGCGCCCCATTGATGCGGCGACCCTGTACCGCCAGACCGGCGGCAATCCGTTTTTTATCACCGAGGTGCTGGCCAATGAAGGGGGCCTGCCAGCGACGATTCGTGATGCTGTATTGGCGCGCGCCGCAAGGCTGTCGCCTTCGGCGCAGGCCGTGCTGCAGGCCGCCGCCGTGATCGGGCCACGCATTGAGCCATGGACCTTAGCAGAAATCACGCGTGCCGAGGCACAATCGGTTGAAGCATGTCTTGACAACGGAATGCTGGTCGCGCAGGGCGCGACCCTGTCCTTTCGGCATGAGCTCGTCCGCCAAACGGTCCTCGAGTCGATCTCGCCGCCGCAGCGCATAGCATTGCACCGCATGACCCTGGAAGCGCTCAAACGGTCGCCCACGGTCCGCACTGATCTTGCGTTGCTCGCGCATCACGCCGCAGGCGCGCACGATCGCATGGCCGTCCTGAAATATGTGCCGGCTGCTGCCCGGCAGGCCAGCGCCGGCAACGCACATCGTAAGGCGGCTACGCTCTATGCGCTCGCGCTCCAGTTCGCCGCCGATTTACCACCCGCCGAACACGCCGGTTTGCTTGAGTTGTGTGCCGAGGAATGCCATGCGATCGATCAGCAGGACATCGGTCTTATCCACCTGCGTGAGGCGTTGATGCTCTGGCGCATGGTCGGCGACCAGGTGCGCGAAGGCGCGATTCTCGCGCAATTGGCCAGCATGTTGATCGGCCTCGGGCAAGACGCTGAGGCTGCGACATGTGCCGCTCAAGCGATCACGGTGCTTGAAAGGCAACCGCACAGCAGCGAGCTCGCACGGGCCTACTGCGTACAAGCAACGCTGGACATGATCCACCACAAACCTCACACATCGATCGCCTGGGCCGAAAAGAGCATCGTCCTGGCCGAACAGGTAGCAGACAGCATGGAGCAGTTCTCGGCTCAGAATATTATTGGCTCGATCAACATGTTCCTCGACTACGAGCGTGGGTGTCGACATCTGGAGCAGAACCTGGCGGCCGCGCAGGCGGCTGACCACAAGGCGATGGCAGTGCAGGCCTATGCCCAACTCGGCTCAAACGCAAGTGAGTTGCACCATTTTCGCCAGGCGGAACAGTATCTGGACGAGGGGCTGGCCTTTGCATCCCACCACGATTTTGACCGGCTCCGATTCTACATGCTGGCCTGGCAAGGGTGGACCCGTCTGCACCTGGGCGCCTGGAATGAGGCCGATGAGGTGGCGGGCGCCGTCGGACGCGATAACAACACGGCAACGCCGAGCCGACTGATGGCGCTAGTCACGCAGGCCCGGCTGCGCACCCGGCGCGGCGACTCACACGTAACAGTTGTGCTTGAGGAGGCGCGCGAAATAGCCAGACACATGCGCACCATTGATCGCCTCGGGCCCCTGCAGGCTGTGCGCGCTGAAGCGGCGTGGGACAGCGGCGATCGCGAGCAGACCTTGGCGGCAGCACGCGCGGCGTACGATCTTGCCCTGAAAAGCCAGCATGCCTGGTACGTGGGCGAGTTGGCGTTCTGGCGCTGGCGGGCGGGTGAGAACGTGGCCCTGCCGGATTGGACGGCTCAGCCGTTCGCCTTGCAGATTGCCGGCGACTGGCGCCGAGCGGCGAACGAATGGGAGCGGCTGGCCTGCCCCTACGAGCAAGCTCGTGCACTCACTGATGGCGACGCCGCCGCTCGGCTGATCGCGCTGGAACTCTTTGAGCGGCTCGGCGCGCAGCCTGCCGCCCAAAGCCTGCGCCAGACGCTGCGCGCCAGTGGCGCGGCCAACCTTCCGCGCAAACCCCGGGCTGCCACGCGCAATAATCCCTTCGGACTCACAGCCCGCGAACTGGATATTCTGCAACTCCTCATCGAGCGCTTGAGCAACAGCGAGATTGCCACGCGCTGCTACATCTCCCCGAAAACAGTCGATCATCATGTATCGGCGGTGCTCGTGAAACTCAATGTGCATTCTCGCGCGGCTGCCGCTGCTGTCGCGCGGCAACATGCGCTCCTTGCCCAAATATAGGGAGCGCCAACAGTCAATTATAGGGAACGCCCCCGATGCGGCGTGGGGAGCCACGCTCTATACTGCTTTTACACGCAGGAGCGAAGTATCCAGCACCTGCGCTGGTTACGCCGGGAGGCGGACTTCCTGCCCCGCCCGCTCACCAACACAGCGAAAACCAACACTGGATACGCCACTCAAGGAGACACCATCATGGCTTACTTCGATGACATGGCCAAAGCGTTGCAAGATTATCCTATAACCGACGTTGTGCTGGAGATTTTTGAGGTTAGCATCCCGGGAGCTGTGCTCAACCAGCGCGAGCAAGGGACGTTCCGTGTTCGGGTTACCAACAACGGGCCGCTCAACCTCACCGGTGTGACGTTGCGCATCAAGGGGCAGAATGGCGCGACCGTGGCTGGTAATAGTCCTGCAGCGCCATTCGAGGCGGAGTTTGTCACACCAGAACTGCTACCCATCAATGCCCACGGCGGTTCGACGTTCACCAACACCCAGAAGTTCAAGGCTCCCGGCTCGCCGCAGGACGCGAAGACGCTTATCAAGGCGACGCTTGAAGCCTGGGATGCAAACTTCGATCGCATCCTGAATGGACACAGCCGTCCTCTTGACATACCCAAGGGAACCTATGCCGCCGAAGTTGCGCCGGCATAGGTGATGGCCGCCGGGAACAGCCAGCCAAGACGTGTACATGGTGGGGCCAGTCGTCGGCTGGCCCCTACGCTTTCACCGCCACACTTCCAGGCGCGATACGCGGGTCAGCCTTACTCTCTCGCGCTAACGTGTGGCACGGAGCACGAATGCAAGACCCAATCACTGACCGTCGCCATAGTACGATCACGGTAAGGTTCGGGGGCGTCCAGCGCGAGGTCGCTTTGCTCATCCCCTCGAGCTACGTACCCGGCACGGCGATGTCCGCCGTCTTTGCGTTGCACGGCGGTAGCGGCGATGCCAGCGTCATGTACGATCCAGACCGGCGGATCGCGTCGCACGCCGAGAACGACGGCTTCATCGCAGTCTTTCCGAACGGCCTGCCGAAGCCGGAGCGGCCGAACAGCACGAACTATTATTGGGGCGATCCGATCAATGTCGCCTACATGGCCTTTTTGATGGACGAGTTGAGCATGCGCTACACGATCGATACCCGGCGTATTTATTTTATTGGCTTTTCGGGCGGCGCGAAACTGATCTACAACCTGGCCGCCGACCCGCTGATCTCGACACGCATTGCAGGCATTGGCACCGTCGCGGGTGGCATCGGCGGCAGGCGAGTCCACCCCGCCAGCAGCCCGTGGATCATCAGCGATCCGAGCGTTACGAGCGGAGCGCCAATGCCTGCGTACCTGGTGCAGGGTGCGCGTGATCGGCGCTTGCCCCTGGCCGGCGGCTTCGATGACGACGGTGAGCAAATGACGCTCGGCTTCGAGAACAAGGTCGCGATCTGGCGAAACTTCACCGGCGCGCTGGCCGAAGCTCCCTCCGCGGGGCCACTTCCGCCCAGCGTCGCTTCACGTAGCTGGGTCAATCCGGACAGCGGCCATGGCGTCGTCGCAGTTGTGGACGCACACCTCGCCCATCACTGGCCGCACTGGGACGTGATGGGCGAGTTCTGGCGCTTTTTCCAGCGCATGGTAGCCCCACAGGACGGCGTGGAGCTTACTCGTGCTTGATGCGATAGCGTAGGAGTTCGTCCACCGACCAGATATGGTCGGTCAGATCGGCAGCCATGGCCGGCGTCCCCTCCCCCACGCGCTCTTCGATTCCGGTCGCCCGTTCTTCGCGACCGGTACCCTGGCCGAGCCGCTGCGGTTGGAGAATCCGACCACCATCGGGCGCGGCGCCGGGTCGCCGGCGACGTGTTGACCATAAGCCTCTCCAGATGCGGCGCTAGGGGCGACCGGGACGTGCTCCACGGCGTCGGACGGCCCAGCCCGCGCTCGGGGCTGGACCTCAGACCACATCTGGAGACTCGAGCACAAATCCTTGTCATACAGCTTAGTGTTATTTTAACAACATGAGAATGCGCGCTCTCCCTTATTAGCAAACGGATAAGGGCCAGGCCAGGTATGTGTTGTCCTGGCCCTTGACCGTCCCTGGCTACAAGCCGACCGAGTCCACTGGGCCAGCTTGGGCTCCATGCGCGCGTAGCCGAGGGCGGCCCACAGCCGCAGGAGCTGATCGGACGCGTCCCTCGTCTCGTAGACCTACGGTTCCCAGCCCGACGGGTCGCGCTGGTCGAACCTGCCGAGGGCGCGGATCGTGGCCTGTCCGTCGTGGTCCACCTCTGGCTCGCTGCCGGGGCGGGCCTCGCCGGCGACGGCTGTGCACCCCTTATGGGCAGAATCCTACGGAAAGTCCATGTCGTCGGGCCCGGCGAGCCCCATCGCCTCCAGCAGACCCTCGCGGGCATCGTCGAGGGCAGGCAGGTCGGCGGACCGGCGCAGCCGCACCTTCAAGGCGTCGGCGATGGGCGCGAGCAGGGCGGCCAGGGCCTCGTCGCGCAGCTGGATCTCGCGGGGCGCCCCATCCATCTGCTCGCACAGGTCGAGCAGGTGGCCCTGGAACGCCTGGCGCCAGGCGCCGGGCTTCGTGATCATGGGCGGCAGGACCATCCCCGAGGCGCTGTCGACGATCAGCAGCGTGGGCGGGTAGTAGGGGCGCCCGCCCTTCTCGCCCTGCACGGCCCCGGGGAAGAGCAGGCGGTCCGCCTCCCAGACGCCCAGCCGCTTCAGGCGGCGGCCGGCCAGGCGCTTGAGGCGCAGCTCGTCGACGGGGGGCGGCGGCTCGGAGGCCGCCTGGGTCGCCACCTCGGGCCGGTGCCAGCGCTCCTTCCACTCGCCGCCCACATACTCACGCAGCAGCATCTGGCCCTCGTCCGGCCCGACCAGGTACGCCTCGTCGTCCCTGAAGCGCTGGGCCACGTCGCAGGTCTGCTGGATGGCCACGGTGAGGAAGCGGACTTGGGGTGGCTCCAGGCGCCAGGGCACGTAGCCGGGGGTGTAGTCGCGGAGCTCGGGCCAGGCCTGGCGCCCGCGGTACTTGCGCCCCAGGGCCTTGATCTGGGCGTAGCTATCCTTATCGAGCAGCTCGCGGTCCTCGAACGAGACCATGAGGCAGCGCTGGGCGAACAGCGCCTCGGCGGGGCGCTCCTCGTAGGCGCCACTGGCGACCTCCCGGTAGCCGCGCAGGCCATCGGCGCCCAGGTAGACGGCGAGGGCGTAGTGCTCGCCCAGGTTGCCCATCACGCAGCAGTAGCCGATCTGGCCACGTTCGGGGTCGCGCACCGCGAACAGGTCCGAGTCGAGCATCCACTCCCACGGCGCAAGGGCCTTTAGCTCGTCGGCGGCGTCGTAGAGCGCGCGCCACTCCGCCTCCGTCGCCTCGGCCGTTGTCTTCGCCATACATTCCTCTCATCCATGACTGGTGATAGGACGGATTGTATGGACCGGGGCCGCGGTGTCAAATCGAAGGCCGCGATCAGCGCGCATCTCGGCGGATAACGCGGGCGGTGCCGCCCCCGGCGGGGCGCGTCGGCGGGGAGAATCGAGGCTCTGGCGGGCCTCGCGGGGGTCGGCGGGGGAGTGCGGCCGCGATGGCGGGAGTGAGCGAGCGAATCATCATGCTCCAAACCGGGCACAAGAACATTGCCGTCCTTCGCCGGTACATCCGTGAGGGCTCGGTCTTCCGCGAGAACGCCGCGGCCGCTGTCGGCTTGTAGCCGAGATCCGAATACGGACCAGGACGAGTCCCAACCGTCCTGGCCCGTATCCGATTGCTTATGAGGGGGTGCGCATTCTGCTGCGGTGGCTACAAGGGGTGAGGAAAGCTGCTCAGTTCGCCAGAATAGGCAGTTGGAACTGCTTGCCGCCCAGCAGCGCGGGGTCATCCAGCAGCGGGTTGAAGAGGTGATCGCCGAGAGAGACTGGGTGGCGTGCCGCATCAACTGAGCTCAACCAGCCCAACGCCTGATACCTCAGTTCAGCCTGAGTACTATGCTCCAGGTAGCTCAGTAGCGCCGGCCGATAGCACGGAGCCGTTCATGATCTCACTTTCGCCGGAGGCAGTTACACCAGCGCTCGCGGCGCTCTTCGACCCGAAGCATCCCACCATAGGGCGCGCCTTCACCGTGCTTGCAGGCGTTTCCCAAGGCCAGATCCTGGCCGACGACGCGGCTGCACCGCGCTGGGCGGCGGTGCGCGAGGCGACCTATGGCACATTGTACCTTGGAGGCCGGGTCGATGGGGTGCTGCTCGCAGAGCTGCTTGAGCACCTGCGACAGAGCGGCGACGTCGGCCTCGGCTGTTGGCCCGACGACCCACTCGCAACGGTACCGCTCGCCGAGCCGCACTACGACGGACGGACGCTCTTCTTCCCGGTCCGCTCGCCTGATGTCGCGCTGGCGCCATTTTTCCAGGCGCTCCCGCCCGGATATACGCTGGTGCCGCGCGATGAACGGCTCTTGGCGCAATCGCCGGATTACGCCGGTACGCTGGCCACCTTTGGCAGTGTCGAAGCAGTGATGCGGCTCAGCCGCGGTATCGTCATCCAGCACGACGATCAAATCGTCGCCGAGGCCTCGACCGGCGCTCCTGCATACGGGCAGATTGAGGTCGGAGTGGCGACCCACGACCACTATCGGCAACGGGGCCTGGCGACCGTCGCCTGCGCCGCACTCATCAGCGCGTGCGAGGCCGAGGGGCTGGCGACCTGGTGGGACTGCGCGGCCCAGAATCTGGCCTCGGTGCAGCTGGCCGGGCGTCTGGGCTACGGCAGCGGGCGCGAGTACCGCTACCGCTGGTGGCAACGGCTCGCATAGATGGGCCTCACAGGCCGAGCCGACATCCCGTCAGGGTCTCGTGCCTTAGCATCGCTGATGCAGTTCTGAATTGCCTGCCCGAGCAGGAGCCACCGAGAGCACCCAGTCTGCGCCTCGTCGAAGTCGCCAAGGAGCAGCGCGTACAATGCCATCCACTGGGAGGATACACGGCCCGGCCTCCGCCACCTGGCCGTAGCTGTACCCATTGCACACTGCGACTCCGCCTGGTCCATAGATCGTCATAACCGGGAGAATCCCTGCCCAGTGGCAACGCGGGCCAGTACTACTTCCCCTTTCGCGCCGCTAAAGCTATACGTGCTCAGCTCGCTTGGGATGTTGATCTGTCCCGGGGTCGGGGTCCCGGCAGGAAGCGGCGAGGACTGTGCGGGCCTATGGTTCGACTGGCCCGGATGATGAGTTTGTCGCCGGCCTGGGCGGTGAAGGTGAACTGGTCAACTTCAGCCACGGCAGAAAGCGTGCATTGAGCAGGAGCTCCCAGACTCAGGGCCACGGGGCAGGTCTGGGCCTGCAGCAAGGTGGTGCTCGTGAGGACGCTGACCAAGCAGGAGCCCCAGGGCGACTAGGAAGGTTACGCCGTTGGCGAGTGTGTCGTTTATGACGTCGACTCTCTTCAGGGTGTGAGTGATAGGCACGAGCCGGGAACTGCACGAGGATAACACACCTCTCCAGCCAACTCGTAGAAAAGTGACGCGGCCTTAGCGAAAAACGGGTATTTTTTCGCTGTCCCATTCCGTGTCGCCCTGCTGACTCTTGATTGGCATCCCTGGAAGGAAGTTAGCCCGCGAATGTCTTGCCGCAGTGCTTACACCGGTCAGCGGCTGCGCGTACCGCGCCTCCACAGGCCGAGCAGCGGGCGGCCTCGCCGTCCGGGATCTTCACGGCCTCACCCGCGGACTGAGATGTATGCTGGCGCCGCAGCTCATCCGCGGTAACGTATGCTGTCTGCTCCCGGCGGAGGAGGTAGTCTACAAGCACGAACAACAGCCCCAGGATCGCCAGGCCAAAGAGCGGTGGGTAGAAGAGCCCCAGGAACATCGGCAGGGCCACGAACAGCCCCAATCCTAGCCGGCTCCACTGTCGCGGCTTCCGTAGCTGAACTGTGTGCTCTGTCTGGCTCACCACCAGCCAGCCCTGGGTCGTCCGGCGACCGATCTCCTGCTCCACGAGCTGCCGATCACTGATCTCTGTCGTCATCGTCGTCATGATTTGCTCCTTCTGCACAGGTTGTGGTGGGAGGACTCGTGATCTCCGCAGGCTTGAGCCCTCCCGTCAGCTTGGCGCGCCTCGCGGTTACTCCAGGCCGAAGAAGCGCACGTTGTCGTTGCCGAACTCGAACAGCGGCTCATAGACCAGGGTGAGTCCTGCCTCGCCAGTCGGCGTCTGCACGGCCACCCAGCCCTCGACCTGGCCACCCGGGAAGAGGTAGGCGTCCAGGGTCGGCTCGGGTGCCACGATGCTGGGCCGATCGTAGACAACATTCGCGGCCCCGGTGACCTTGAAGGCGTGCTGGTCGATGTTGGCCGCCGTATCGGCGTCGTCGGCACCCAGGTAGCGGGCGCGTACGCGGGCCACCAGGTACTCCTGCCCCTCGGGCGCCGGGTCGTTGAACTGGTTGGCCTCGGCGATGCGCTGGGCGGCGTCCGCGCCGCGGAAGACCTCCAGCACAGTGAGCTCCCACGCCTCGCTCATGGTCGTCGTGCCCAGGGGGGCCGGGCTGGCCCGCTGCGCGCCGGCGTCTGTTGGCGCTACATCAGACAATGCCGGGTCGGGGCTGATGGCGGCGCCGGCATCGATGGCCACGAAGCGCCGCGCATCGAGGTCGAATGAGAGGCTCTCGGCCACGAAGAACATCAGGTTGCCCTCGTCGGCGGGGACGAGGAAGACGATCTGGCCCTCGGTCGAGCCCTCGGGGAAGAGCTCGCCCTCCAGTGGCTGCGGCACGACGGCGTTCGCGCGGCTGTACAGCACGTTGCGGTCGCCCGTTACGCGCAGGTCGGTGCCGAAGAGCACGCTCTTGGCCTCCTGCTCGGTCGAGATGTTGGTCAGCTTCAGCGATGCCAGGAGATACTGCCAGCCCTCAGGGGCCGGGTCGTTGAACTGGTTGGCGCCGGCGATGGCCTGGGCCGCCTCCTCGTCGCGGGCAACGCCGGAGATTGTCACCGCCCAGTCCGCGAAGCGCAGCTCTGTGCCGAGGGGCAGCGGGGCGCTGCGGCTGGTACCTGGCTCGGCCGGCTCGGGAGTAGCGGTCGGTGCGACGGTAGCTGTTGGCTCAGGTGTCGCGGTGGCGGCGGGGGCCGCTGTCGGCGCGGGAGCCTCCGCCGAGGCCGCAGCCTTCGGGACGGCGGAGGCGGCAGGCTGGTTCGCGGCGGGGGCCGTGGGGGCGGGGGGGCCGCCACAGGCGGCGAGGGAAATGATGAGGGCAACCAGCAGGAGCGGGTGGAACAGCGTGGGCATGGCCAGTGACCTTTCGGGTGAGGCGGTTCGTCGGCGGTCCTGGCTCTAGCGTACCGAGATGCCGGGGCGCAAATGCGCGCGCTAGGAGTGGTCGTAGCGGCAAGCAAGAATGGAGCACATTTGTGTATGCCTCTTGTTGGAGGATCTTCACCGATATGTCATCTGCTGGTTCCCCCCGCATGCTATACTTCCGCTGTCGCAATCCAATGAGTTTCCCGATCTTCGCTTCCTGCATTGTGGGCGGCCGGGACCGCACATCCGACCGCGCGAGGGCGCGCGTGGACATCTTCCAGCTCCGCCAGCAGATCATCGACCAGTACGCTGCCTACACCCGCAGCTTCCTCACCATCCTCGACCCCGACGTTCGCACCTTCGTCGACACCACCCTCGCCGAGGGGCGCCTCTGGCCCGACTCGCTCGTCCAGCTCTCGCCGGCCTACGACCAGGCCAGCAGCGTGGCGGACCTCGTGGCGCGCGGCGTCCTGCACCCGCGTTGCGGTGAGATCTTCCAGGCACCCGACAGCGCTGGCGCGCTTCGCCCGCTGCGCCTGTATCGCCACCAGAAGCAGGCGATTGACCTGGCCGCGGCCGGGCGCGACTACGTCGTCACCACCGGCACCGGCTCGGGCAAGAGCCTGACCTACATCATCCCGGTCGTCGACCACGTGCTGCGCCATCGCCCCGAGGACGGCCGCGTCCGCGCGATCATCGTCTACCCGATGAACGCGCTGATCAACTCGCAGGCCAAGGCCATCGAGCGCTTCTTCGGCAACGTGCCCGGCGGCTGCCCGGTGCGCTTCGCCCGCTACACCGGCCAGGAGCACGACGCCGAGAAGCGCGAGATCCAGCAGCACCCGCCCCACATCCTGCTGACCAACTACGTGATGCTGGAGCTGATGCTCACCCGCCCCGACGAGTTCGCCTTCGTCAACGCGGGGGCGGCCGATCTCCAATTCGTGGTCCTTGACGAGCTCCACACCTACCGCGGGCGCCAGGGCGCCGACGTGGCCATGCTCCTCCGCCGCCTCCGCGAGCGCTCCGGCAACCTCGGCCTGACCTGTATTGGCACCAGCGCCACCATGGTCAGCGGCGACTCAGCCGACGACCGCCGCGCGGCCGTGGCGCGGGTGGCCGGCAGCATCTTCGGGGTCGAGCTCCCCGCCGACCAGGTGATCGAGGAGACCCTGACCTACGCGGTCCCGCAGCTGCCCGCCCCGTCGCTTGATGCGCTCCGCGCCGCCCTGAAGGCCGAGCTTCCCGCGTCGCTCGACTGGCCGAGCTTCCAGCGTCACCCGCTCGCTCACTGGATCGAGCAGACCTTCAGCCTGCGCGCGGATCAGGAGGGCACGCTTCGCCGCGCCGAGCCGCGCACGCTCCGGCAGGGCGCCGAGACGCTCGCTGCACAGACAGGGGTTCCCGCCGAGCGCTGCGAGGCGCAACTGCGCCGCTTCTTCGACCTTGGCAGCGCCGTGCGCGACCCCGAGGGCAAGCCGGGCTTCGCCTTCAAGCTGCACCAGTTCATCTCCCAGGGCAGCGCCGTCTACAGCACCCTCGACCCGCCGCCCGCCCGCCACCTGACCCTGGAGGGTCAGCGCTATATCGCTGGCCCGCACGGCGACCGGCTGCTCTTCCCCCTGGTCTTCTGCCGCGAGTGCGGCCAGCACTACGCCCTCTGCGCCTACGACCCCGAAGCCGAGGCTGTCACCCCGCGCCAGCCCATGTCCCGTGGCGAGGACGTGTCCGAGCCGGCCCTCGCCGGCTACCTGCTTATGGGCGAGGACGCCTGGAGTGAGGAGTCGGAAGACCTCCTGCCCGACACCTGGTTCAACCTGACCCGCAGCGGCCGGACGATCAAGAAGGACTTCCGCCCCTTCCTCCCGCGCCGCCTCAACGTGCGCGCCGATGGGGCCGTCACCGCCCTGCCGGGTGATGATGCGGTCACCGCCTGGTTCGTACCGACCCCCTTCCTCACCTGCCTGCGCTGCGGCACGGTCTACACCCGCCGCGACAAGGACGACTTCCGGAAGCTGGCCCGCCTCAGCAGCGAGGGCCGCAGCACCGCGACCACCTTGATCTCGGTCACGACCATCGACGAGATGCGCCGCTCCGACCTTTCCCCGAGCGCCCAGAAGCTGCTCAGCTTCACCGACAATCGCCAGGACGCCTCGCTCCAGGCCGGCCACTTCAACGACTTCGCTGGGGTCAGCCTGCTGCGCGCCGCGATTGCCGCAGCGCTCGAGTCGACGCCGCCGGACCAGCCCCTCACGCACCTGACCGTTGCCCCCACGGTCTGCGCGGCCCTCGCCCTGCCCCAGGAGGTCTACGCCCGCAACGTTGGGGCCTACGGTGGGGCCAGACGCCGGAACGAAGAGGCCCTCACCGCCTACCTGGAGTACCGCGTCTTTGAGGATCTGCGCCGCGGCTGGCGGATCACCCAGCCCAACCTGGAGCAATGCGGCCTGCTGCGCCTCGACTACCTCGATCTCCACGAGCTGTGCCTGGACGAGACGCCCTGGGCCCAGCATCAGGTGCTTGCCCGCACCGCACCCGCCCAGCGCGAGCTGGTCATCCGGGCGCTGCTGGAGTACATGCGCCGCGAGCTGGCGATCGACGCGCTCTGCCTCAACCCGGAGCGCCAGCCCGACCTGGTCAAGCGCGTCAGTGCCGCGCTCAAGGAACCCTGGGCCTTCGCTGAGGAGGAGCTGCGTGACCTCGAACAGGCGACGAGCTTTTTCGTCCCAAGCAACGAGCCGGTTCCTCCCGGTGGGCGCAGCTTCTCCGGGCGCGGCCAGCTCGGGCGCTTCTTGCGCTCGCCCCGGGCCTGGCCTGGGCTCGACGCTGCGCTCACTGACGCGGAGTACGACCAGCTGCTCGCCGTGCTGCTCGACATCCTGGTGGGGACCAACATCCTGGTCGATGTGGCCGAGCGCGGGCCGCGCGCGCTGCAGATCCGGCGCGACGCCCTGCTCTGGCTCCCCGGCGACGGGACACCGCCAGCCCATGACCTGATCCGCTCGCGGCGCATGGATTTCACCACAAAGGCACAGAGAGCACAAAGCATTGATAGGGCAACAGCTTGCCCGCACGGCGCTACCGATCCGGCTTCGTGTCCTTCGTGTCTTTGTGGTGAACCGGCCCGCCAGGCGAATGCGTTCTTCCGCGAGTTTTACCGCCGCCCGCCGACGATCCTCCGCGGCATCGAGGGTCGCGAGCATACCGGCCAGGTGGAGCAGGCGAAGCGCGAGGAGCGCGAGGAGCAGTTCCGCGCCGGCACGCTGCCGGTGCTGTTCTGCTCGCCCACCATGGAGCTCGGTATCGACATCGCCGACCTGAATGTCGTCCATATGCGCAACGTCCCGCCGACCCCGGCCAACTACGCGCAGCGCTCGGGCCGCGCCGGCCGCAGCGGCCAGCCCGCCCTGGTGATGACCTACTGCTCCACTGGCAGCGGCCACGACCAGTACTTCTTCCAGCGCCCCACGGCGATGGTCGCGGGCGCCGTCGCAGCGCCCCAGATTGACCTGGCCAACGAGGATCTGTTGAAGGCGCACGTGCACGCGATCTGGCTTGGCGCGACCAGCCTCGACCTCGGCCGCGACATGCTCGGGCTGATTGACCCGAACCTGCCGGGCCTGCCGCTCAAGCCCGAGGTGCAGGAGCGTATCACGCTTGACGAGCGAGCGCAGGTCGCGTGCCTCGCCCAGTGCCGGCGCGTGCTTGCCGCCATCGTCACAACTCTCGCCGCCAGCGCCTGGTTCGACGACGACTGGCTGATCACGGTGGTGGCTGAAGCGCCCCAACGCTTCGATGAGGCCTGCGGGCGCTGGCGTCAGCTCTACGTCGCCGCTGAGGCGCAGCTCAGCGAGGCGCGTGGCGTCGCCGACGCCTACCGGCGGGGCAGCGGCGACCGGAAAGCGCACGAGGAGGCGGAGCGTCGCGAGGCTGAGGCCAAGCGCCAGCTTGCGCTCCTGGGCGGCCGCGAAGCCCGCGGCAGCAGCGAGGCTGACTTCTACCCGTACCGCTACTTTGCCAGCGAGGGCTTTCTGCCTGGCTACAACTTTCCGCGGCTCCCGGTGCGGGCTTTCTTGCCCTTCAGTCGTGGCGAGGGCAGCTTTCTCGCCCGCCCGCGCTTCCTGGCGATCCGCGAGTTCGGCCCGGCCAATATTATCTACCACGAGGGCCGCAAGTACCGGGTGACACGCACCGCGGTGCCGTCGGGTGACGCCCAGCGCCGTTTCCTGCGCGCCAAGGTTTGTAAGAACTGCGGCTACTTCCACGAGGGCGCCGAGGACGAAGTCTGCGAGCAGTGCAAGGCGGTCCTCTCGGGGCAGGGTGTGACCTACCTGCCCTACCTCTTCGAGATGAGCACCGTCACCGCGCAGCCCGCTGACCGGATCACCTGCGAGGAGGAGGAGCGGACCCGCGAGGGCTTCCGCCTGGAGACCTTCTACCAGTTCGCCCGCGGCACCCACGGCCCGCGCCGCCAGGACGCGACCTGTGACGTGGTGGGCGGGGTCGATCTCGTCTACGCGCCCACGGCGACGATCTGGCGGGTCAACCACGGCTGGAAGCGCGCCCGTGAGGCGGGCTTCGCCCTGGACCTGCGCCGCGGCATCTGGGGGCGTCAGCCAGGGGGCGAGGAGCTGCTGGAGGGCGTCGAGGATCTGAATGGGGACGCAGTGCGGCGCGGCGTGCGCCTGGTGGTGCGCGACACCCGCAACCTGCTGATCATCGGGCTGCCGCCCGCCATCGCCGCGCAGCCCGAGGCGGCGGCGAGCGTCCAGTATGCGCTGCAGCGCGGTATTGCTGCCGCCTTCCAGCTCGAGGAGCAGGAGCTGAGCTCGGAGCGGCTCGGCGCTGGCACGACCACCCGCCTGATCTTCTGGGAGTCGGCCGAGGGCGGCGCGGGCGCCTTGCGCCGCCTGGTCGAGGAGCCCGCTGCGCTGGCCCGCGTCGCGCTGGCCGCCCTGGAGATCTGCCACTTCGAGCCCGATGGGGCGGAGCGCGCCGACGCCGGCGAGTGCGTCCGGGCCTGCTACCGCTGCCTGCTCTCCTACAGCAACCAGCCCGACCACGCCTTGCTCGACCGGCGGGCGGTGCGCGACTTCCTGGTCGAGCTGTCACAGGCTGCGGTGATCGCTGAGGATCACCACAAAGACACAAAGAACACAAAGGCCGGACAGAATAGCGCAGATCTTGGTGATCTTCGTGCCTTTGTGGGTGATCTCCCGCCGGCCACCGCCCGCGTGATCGCGGCGATCCGGGCGCTGGGCGGGCGCGACCCGGAGGGCATCCTGCCCGAGGTGATCGGCCACCGGCCCCACCTCGCCTACCACCCGACCTTCTTCATCCTCTGCCCCGAGCCGGGCGAGGATCTTGCCGCGATGCGCGCCGACCTGGATGATGCCGGGTGCCTGGTGGTGGTCATTGGCCCCGAAGACGATGTGGCCGTCGCACTCGCGCCGTACGCGTTCTGGAGGTGAGATGTCCCGCTTCACCGTTGGCTCCCTGGTGCGCTGCCGCGAGCGCGAGTGGGTGGTGCTGCCATCTCCTGACGAGGATCTGCTGCTGCTCAGGCCCCTCGGTGGGGCCGCGGCGGAGGTTTGTGGCATCTTTCTGCCGGTCGAGGGTGACCGGGTAGCCGAGGCGAGTTTCACGCCGCCTGACCCGGCCGGCATAGGCGACTTCGAGGCGGGGGCGCTGCTGCGCGACGCGGCCCGCCTGAGCCTGCGCAGCGGCGCCGGCCCCTTCCGCTCGCTGGGGCGCCTCGGCGTGCGGCCCCGGCCCTACCAGCTCGTGCCGCTGATCATGGCCCTGCGCCTCGACCCGGTGCGCCTGCTGATCGCCGACGATGTCGGCATCGGCAAAACGATCGAGGCGGGGCTGATCGCCCGCGAGCTGCTCGACCGGGGCGAGATCAGCCGGCTCACCGTGCTCTGTCCGCCCCACCTCTGCGACCAGTGGCAGC
>JAAXUL010001048.1 GCA_013336035.1 Chloroflexales bacterium | reverse complement strand
ACCGCAGCGTGGAGGTTCGCTTCGACCTCAATCGGTCCTCCGTTGTCTACGAGCTTGGTAGAGGTCACACCGTGGTAACCGGGTGGGATTATACCATAGATTTGCAAAAGCCTGACAGGCACCTGAGAAAGTATCTCAGGTGCCTGTCATGGGAGGGCGCTGGGCGGCTTTGGGGGGCGCCCACGAGGGGCGCCCGAACCGGCTACAGACTTTCGGGGCTAGTTGTTCGGACGCTCGCCCAGGGTCACCTGGAGGGTCTGCTCCTGGCCGTCGCGCAAGACGGTGACGCTGATAGTATCGTCAGGCGCGTGGCGCAGCAGCAGCTGGCGCAGCGAGGTGTTGTAGTCGAGGCGGGTGCCATCGACAGCGACAATGATATCGCCCTCTCTGATGCCGGCCTTATCGGCGGCGCTGCCGGGCGTGACGCCGGGCTGGCCGGACTGGTTCTGCTGGATCAGGGCCCCGTTCTGCACGGGGAGGCTCAGCTCGGCGGCGATATCGCCGTCGATCGCCAGGTAGCTGACGCCGAGGAAGGGGTAGCGGACCTCGCCGTTGGCGATCAGCTGGTCGGCCACGTTGCGGAAGATCGTGCTCGGCACTGCGAAGCCTAGTCCCTCGACGGGGGCGGCGCCCATAACGGGGCTGCCATTGTCGCCGCGCACGACCAGCGTGTTGATACCCACCACCTCGCCGCGCAGGTTGATCAGGGGGCCGCCGCTATTGCCGCTGTTGATCGCGGCGTCGGTCTGGATCAGGCCCTCCATCGAGCCGACCGAGCGGTTGAGGGCGCTGACCACGCCGGCGGTGACGGTGTTGCGGAAGTTGCCAAGGGGGCTGCCGATGGCGAGGACCGTCTCGCCGGGCTGCAGGGCCGAGGCGTCGCCGATGGCGGCCACGGTGGGCAGATCGCCCTCGACCTTGATCACGGCGACGTCATTCAGGGGATCGGTGCCGATCAGCTGGGCATCGCGGCGGCTGTTGTCGGCGAAGACAACGGCCAGCGTACGAGCGCCCTCGACAACGTGGTTATTGGTGATGATGTAGCCCTTGTCGCTGACGATCACGCCGCTGCCGCTGCCCATCCCCTGGTCGCCGCGGTTAATCACGGTGACGACGGCCTGGCCCACCTTCTGGACGGCCGCGACGGCCGTGTCGGAGGCCTCGCCCGTCTGCGCGCTGCCGGTTATCGGCGCGGGCTGCGCCGGGAGCGACGAGGCGCTCGCGGAGGTCAGGATGGGCTGGCTGCTCGGCGCCGCGGCGCCCTGGCGCCCGGTGATGTAGAGGGCCGCCGCGCCGCCCGAGACAGCGCCGCCGGCCACGCCGATGAAGATGCCGAGCAGCAGCACCGCAAGCAGCACTAGCGGGTTGGTTTTCTTTGGCTGTTCCATTCTGGTCACTTTCTATTTCAGGGGCCACGGCGGCCCCGTAGTCGTCTGGTGGCCAGTATGCCAGGCTCATCTGAGGGCTGATTTAAGCGAGCATAAGGGGTGGATGAGAGGACTCTACCCAAGCAGGTCCTGCAGGGCCTGCTTCAGCTTGGGGTACTTGAAGCTATAGCCGAGCTCCTGGGCACGTCTTGGTAGCACGCGCTGCCCCTTGACAACCACATCGGCCATCTCGCCCAGGGCGATGCGCAGGCTGAGCTCGGGCACGGGCAGCCACGAGGGCGAGCCGAGGACCTCACCGAGGGCTGAGCAGAAGTCGCGGTTGGTCTGGGGTGTGGGCGCGGTGGCGTTGATCGGGCCGCGCACCCGCTCGTCCTCGAGGGCGAGGAGCAGGATGCCGATCTGATCGGCGGGGTGGATCCACGAGTAGAACTGGGTGCCGGGCATGATCGGGCCGCCCGTGCGCAGGCGGAAGGGCACCTGGAGCTGCGCGAGGGCGCCGGCCTCTGGGTCGAGGACGATGCCGGTGCGGATGCGGGCCACCCGCACGCCCAGCTCCTCGGCGCGGACGGCCTCGCGCTCCCAGGCGACGCAGATCTGGGCCTGGAAGTCGCTTCCAGGCGGGGAGGTCTCGTCGAGGGGCGTGGCGTCGATGAAGCCGCCGTAGTAGCCCACGGCCGAGGCGCTGACAAGGACGGCGGGGCGGCTCTGGGCGACGGCGATAGCGCTCACGATGCCGCGCGTGCCCACGACGCGGCTGCTGAGGATCTCGGCCTTGTACGAGGGGGTCCAGCGGACGCCGACCAGGCCCTGGGTGATCGGGGCGCCGGCCAGGTGGATGACGGCGTGGGCGCCGTCGATGGCCCGGGCCCACGGCCCGCTGTCGGAGGGCCACCAGCGCACATAGTCGGCGGCGCCAGGGAGCTTGGCGCGGGCGCCTTCGGGGCTCCGCGAGAAGATGACGATCTCGTAGCCGCGCTCGAGGAGGGCGACGAAGAGCTTGCTTCCGATCGAACCGGTCGCGCCGGTGAGGATGATTCGTTTTCCGTTGCTCATGCTTTCAGGGTACCTCTAGTGGCACGCGAGCGTCAAGGGGTGTGGCTATGGTACAATCGCGGGGCGGCCCGGCGCCGCCCCGCGTTTCGCTCCAATCAGCTCTGATACTGGTCGAATGACGCATCGTTCTCACACCGCCCACCCCCTGCTCGCCCTGCTCCTCCTTATCGTCACGCTGCTTCCGCCGGGGCTGCCCACACCTGCGCGGGCGGCCGCGCTTCAGCCGGGTCTGCCGCCCGCGCTCTTCGGCCTGAATATGTATATTACCGGGCGCGAGCGGAGCGAGGCCGAGGCGTCGGCCCTGCTGGGCATCGCCGGTCCGATCGGCGCCCGCTGGACGCGCGAGGAGATCTGCTGGGCCTGCTGGGGGCAGGAGGACGAGAACCTTTTCTACGACCGGCGCCTGTCTATGATTGCCAACGCTGGCCTGGGCATCATCGGCATGTTGCTGACCACGCCGGAGAAGTATCGCGCCCCGGCCTGTGTGGCCCAGGCCCGCGCCGCCGGCCAGCCCGAGTACTGGTGCCAGCCCACCGATATGGACGCCTACGCCCGCTGGGCCGCCCGCGTGGTCGAGCGCTACGACGGCGACGGCTACAAGGACGCCCCGGGCTCGCCGCGGGTGGCCGCGTGGGAGATCTGGAACGAGCCGGATATGGACGGCACCTGGCTGCCGCGGGCCAACCCCGAGGCCTACGCCCAGATGCTG
>JAAXUL010000291.1 GCA_013336035.1 Chloroflexales bacterium | reverse complement strand
CGCTCTGAAGCTTGGGGCAGTGGAGCTCTGCAGCCGGCGGGCCGCCGGCGGCCGGGGGGGTCGTGGCCGCGCCGGCGTCGGCTGGGGGGGTGGTGGGGGCTTCTGCGGCAGGGGCGGTGGTGGGGGCATCCGCGGCAGGGGCGGTGGTGGGGGCATCTGCGGCAGGGGCGGTGGTGGGGGCCTCGGCCCCCGGGCGCCCACAGGCGCCGAGGAGCAGAGCCAGGGACAGGACTGTCAGCGTCAGCCGGAGCCTCATCGTCGTCGATCGTCCGCGCATTCTGGCCTCCTGTGCTCAAACACTTGACCGCGACCGTAGGGACGGCGCGCTGCACCCTCTTGATCTGTGCCACACATGTGAGTGGGGCCACATTATCACAGTATGCCGAGGAATGCAGATTGCAACGTCTGGTGGCGGTACCTTGGGGTTGGGCGCGAGTGTAGCAGGGGCCGGTCACAGCGAGGTCACAGCCGAGTAACAGCCCATAACTTGCGTGAAGCCGCGGGATCGATCATAATTTGGCCTATCAATGACCTCAATGGGCGTACTTCAGGCTGACCACCAGAGTGGGCAGCCTGCCTGGCGATTAACACAGGCAACGGGGGCCGCAACCGCTATGGGTCGTGAACACATGCTGCTGCGGACAAAGCTCGTACCGCCCCGCCCGCATCGCCGCGCGCTCCCCCGCCCCGCCCTGACCACGAAGCTCCGCGAGGCCCTCGAGTACCGGGTCACGATTGTGCAGGCCGGCACAGGCTACGGCAAGACGACAGCCCTGGCCAGCCTGGGCAACGATGACACGCTCGTCTTCTGGTACAGCGCCGAGGAGGACGACGCCGACCCCCAGCGATTCCTGCTCTACCTCATCGCGGCCTTTCGCAGCCGCTTGCCCGAGCTGTCCGACCTGCCGCTGGCGACCCTGCGCGAGCGCGGCAGCGACGGCAGCTTCGAGGGCTGGTCGCAGACCCTCGATGTGCTGATCAACATGGTGAGCGAGACGCTCAGCCGGCCCGCCCTGCTAGTCATCGACGACTTCTACTTCGTCGCGCGCACGCCCGAGATCTGGGCCCTGACCGAGCGTCTGATCGTCCACCAGCCCGAGCAGCTGCACTGCATCATCTCGACGCGCTACCCGCTCAGCGGCCCGGGGCTCACCCGCTGGCGCGCCCGCGGCGAGGTGCTCGAGATCGGCGACAGCGACCTGGCCTTTCGGCCCGACGAGATCGACGCACTGTTCCGGCAGACCTACGGCATGCTGCTGACCCCGTTCGAGATCAAGTCGCTGGCCGAGAAGACCGACGGCTGGCCGATCAGCCTGCAGCTGGTCTGGCAGGGCCTGCGCAACGGCATCGCGCGCAGCGTGGCCGACCTGCTCACCCAGGGCCCCTCGACCCTGGCCGCCCTGTTCGACTACCTGGCCCGCGACGTGTTCGAGATCCAGCCGCCCGAGATCGCTGCCTTCCTGCGCGAGACGGCGGCCCTGCGCGAGCTGACGCCCGAGGCCTGCGACGCGGTCAGGGGCGTGCCCGCCCGCGGCGCCCACGAGCCCGGCGCAGACCACCCCTCGTCGCTGCAGATGCTCAAGCGGCTGCACCAGCTCGACCTGTTTGTGGTCGGCATGGGCGAGCACCACTACCGCTACCACCACCTGTTCCACGACTTTCTGCGCCGGCAGTCCGACGGCGACCCAGAGACATGGCGCGCCCGCCACCTGCGGGCGGCGCGCTTCTTCGCCGACCAGCAGAATGATGATGAGGCGATCTATCACTGGCTGGAGGCGGAGGACTTCGCCGCCGCCGCCGCCGCCATCGCCCTGGCCGGCGAGGAGGCCCTCTACAGCGGGCGGCTGGACACTGTGGCCGCCTGGATCGACGCGATCCCGCCCGATGTGCTGGCAGAGCACCCCCTCCTGCTGGTCTACCGCGGCGATGTGTTCCGCATGCGGACCTCCTTCGACAAGGCGCTGGCGTGGTACGCCAGCGCCGAGCAGTCGCTGCGGGCGCGCAACGATCTGCCCGGGCTCAGCCGGGCCCTGCGCGGGCAGGCCCACGTCTACCTCGACACGGTCCAGCCGGCCCAGGCCGAGCGTCTGCTCGAGGAGGCCCTCCGCCTGATCGACGGCATCGCCGACCGCGAGACGCGGGCGCGCCTGCTCGAGCTGGCGGCCGAGAACCGGCTGAATATGGGCGACCCGGGCGGCGCCGAGCAGACCCGCGCCGAGGCCCGCGCCCTGCGCGAGGCTGGCCCCGGCGAGGATATCGTGAGCATGCGGGTCAAGTTCCGCACCGGGCGGATCTTCGAGGCCCGCCGCGCCCTGGAGGAGTGGATCGCCGCAGAGCACAGCGCCGAGGAGCGCGGCCAGAGCCACCAGCCCCTCGCCCACCGTGAGCCGGCCCTGCTGCTCTCGCTCACCTACGCCTTCCTCGGCCAGATCGAGCCCGCGATCACCCTCGCCCGCCAGGGGATCGCCCTCGGCGAGCGGCTGGCGCTCCCGTTTATCAGCGCCGTCGCCCTGACCAGGCTCGGCCACGCTGTGCAGCTCCAGCGCGGGCCGGGGCTGCCGCCCGCCAGCGCCCGCGAGGAAGCGATCCGCTCGTACCAGGCCTCGCTCGCCCTCGATGACCACCTGGCCGTCAGGCGCACCCGCATGGAGGCGATGTGGGGCATGACCCGCGCCTACGGTTTCTTCGGCGACCTGGCTATGGCCCGCCGGGTGGCCACCGAGAGCATCGAGATGGCGCGCACCGACGGCGACGCCTGGCTCGCCGCGCTGATCGAGCTGGCCCTGGGGTCAAGCGCAGTGCTGGCCGGGCAGCCCGACGAGGCTGTGCAGATCCTCACGCGGGCCCTGAAGACCCTCAGCGAGTGCGGGGACCGGCTGGGGCCAGCCGCGGCCAGGCTCTGGCTCTGCCTGGCCTACCTCGACCTCCAGCAGGGCGAGCATTTCGTCGCCTGCGCCGAGGTGCTGCTCGAGCAGTGCGAGGCCCACGGCTACGACTTTCTGTTTACGCTATCAACCTTCCTCGGCCCGCCCGACCCACACAGGCTTGTCCCGCTGCTGATCGAGGCTCGCGGCCGTCGCCTGCGCCCGGCCTACGTCGCGCGACTGCTATCGGCCATAGGCCTGCCAGAGATCCAGACCCACCCGGGCTACCAGCTGCGGGTGCAGACCCTCGGCGCGTTCCGCGTCTGGCGCGGCGAGGCCGAGGTCGAGCCGCGCGAGTGGCAGCGAGACAAGGCGCGCCAGCTCTTCCAGCTGCTGATCAGCCGGCGCGGCGGCTGGCTCCAGCGCGACGAGATCGTCGAGCACCTCTGGGCTGACCTGGCGCCCGAGGTGGCCAGCCGCGATCTGAAGGTCGCCCTGAACGTGCTCAACAAGGTGCTCGAGCCCGCCCGCTCGGCCGACACCGCGTCGGCGTATATCGTCCGCGAGGGGACGGTCTACAGGCTCAGGCCGGCCGCCGACCTCTGGCTCGACAGCGCCCAGTTCGAGCAGCTGTGCCAGGCCGGCCTGGGCGCGGGCAGGCGCGCCGCAGGCAGAGCCCCCCTGGCCGCCGACGGCAGCGAGCAGGCAATCAGGCATCTGCGCTCGGCCCTGCAGCTGTACGGCGGCGACTACCTGCCCGACGCGCGCTACGAGAGCTGGGCGATCGAGGCCCGCGACAGGCTGCGCTCGCTCTACCTGCGCTCGGCCGACCGGCTGGCCGAGCTGCTGCTTGAGCAGGGCCAGCCCGACGAGGCGATCGATGTCTGCGAGCACATGCTGATGACCGACCCCTGCTGGGAGCGGGCCTATCGCCTGATGATGCAGGCCTACGCGCGGCAGGGCAACGCGCCCGTGGCGGTGCGCGTCTACCAGCGCTGCGCGCGCATGCTCCACGACCTGCTGGGGGTGGCCCCCTCGCCCGACACCGAGACCCTCTACCGGCGCCTGCTCAGTCCCAGGGGCGCGTAGGAGGCGAGCCTATTGACCACCCCGTATCCTTTCCCCGCCACGCGCGGTACACATGGCAGAGCGCCGGGTGTACAACGTGGGGTGTCGTATGATCGCCAAAGTCTATAGCTGCGCCGTGGTCGGCCTGGATGGGGTGCTGGTCGAGGTTGAGGTCGATATCGCGCAAGGTCTGCCCTCGTTCGCCGTGGTCGGCCTGGGCGACGCGGCCGTGCAAGAGAGCCGCGAGCGGGTGCGGGCCGCCATCCGCAACTCGGGCCAAAGCTTCCCCTTCAAGCGACTGACCGTCAACCTGGCGCCCGCCGACATGCGCAAGGCCGGCCCGGCCTACGACCTGCCGATCGCCGTCGGGCTGCTGGTCGCCTCGGGCCAGGTCGCGGGCGACACCGCGGGCGCCGCCTTCATCGGCGAGTTGGGGCTCGACGGCACGCTGAGGCACACCGACGGCGTGCTGCCCATGGCCGCCGTCGCCCGCGCCCGTGGCGTGGCGACCGTCTACGTGCCCGCCGAGGACGCCGCCGAGGCCGCCCTGGTGACGGGGCTCACCGTGGTGCCGGTGCCCACCCTGGCCGACCTGGCGGCCCATATCGGGGGCGAGCGCCCGCTGGCGCCGTACCGGCCCGCCCCGTCGCGCGACGGCGAGGAGCCGCCCTTCCCGGTGGACTTCCAGGATATCAAGGGGCAAGAGCACGTCAAGCGCGCCATAGAGGTAGCGGCGGCCGGCGGGCATAATATCACGCTGAACGGCACTCCGGGCTCGGGCAAGACCATGATGGCGCGCGCCCTGCTCTCGGCGCTGCCGCCGCTGAGCCTGGACGAGGCCCTGGAGGTGACGAAGATCTACAGCGTGTGCGGCAAGCTGCCCAAGGACACGCCCCTGGTGCGGCGGCGGCCCTTCTGCGCCCCCCACCACACCACCTCGCTGGCGGGCCTGGTGGGCGGCGGGACGGGGCGGGCGCGGCCCGGCCTGGTCAGCATGGCCCACCACGGCGTGCTCTTCCTCGACGAGCTGCCCGAGTTCGGGCCGAAGCTCGAGGTGCTGCGCCAGCCCCTCGAGGACCGGGTGGTGACCCTGAGCCGGGCGACGGCCAACGTGACCTACCCGGCGGCCTTCATGCTGGTGACGGCGCAGAACCCCTGCCCGTGCGGCTGGCACGGCGACCCCGAGCACGAGTGTACGTGCAGCCCGGCCCTGGTGACGCGCTACCAGAAGCGCGTCTCGGGGCCGCTGCTCGACCGCATCGACATCCACGTCGAGGTGCCGCGCGTGAACTACGAGAAGCTCAGCTCGGACCGCCTGAGCGAGCCGTCGGCGGCGATCCGGGCGCGGGTGACGGCGGCGCGCGAGCGGCAGCGGGCCCGCTTCGCTGGCCAGCGCCGTGGCCGCACCAACGCCGACCTGGGGCCGGCCGAGATCCGCGCCCACTGCCAACTCGACGGCGCGGGCCAGGCGCTGATGAAGGCGGCGGTGCGCCAGCTCAACCTCTCGGCCCGCGGCTACCACCGCATGCTCAAGCTGTCGCGCACGATCGCCGACCTGGCGGGCGCCGAGCTGATCGGCCCAGCGCACCTGGCCGAGGCCATCCAGTACCGGCCGAGGAGGGCGGAGTAGGAGATTGGAGATTGGAGATTAAGGAGCAAGCCATGCCAGCTGAATGCTTTGCGATCCCACTACCCTCTGGCCCGTGCCCGCACGCCGACAACCCCGAGGCCATCCTGCTCTGGCTCTACTGGAAGCACCTGGGCGCCGGCCGGATCGCAAAGCGGCGCGAGCACGCCGACCCGTTCTGGTGCCGCATCGATGAGAAGCGCCACGGCCGGCTGCGACTCGCGGATGAGCTGCGGGCCGACCCGGCGTGGGAGCGGCGCGTGCAAAAGCTGGCCGCGATCTTCAGCCTTGACCTGAGTGGCCTGGACAAAGAGGCGCAGATCGAGGCCGTGACCACGGCGCTGGTGCCGATGCGCTTCCACCTTAGCAGCGAGCTCGCGCTGCTGGGCGAGGATGAGCGCGCCGCCGAGGTTCTGGTGGCGGCGTACTGATCAGGGGTATGTGCTTCGTCGTCAACCCGGTGGCTTGTTAGCTCCGATTCAGCGTCCTGTCGTTTGGCGGCGAGACGTCAGGCAGGCGTATGGCGGGGGCCAGTACGATGCGAAAGCCCCCCGTGTCGAAGCCGCGGTCGGGGCGCGCTGCGAAACGCTGCCCACAGGCAAGCTGCCCTGCGTCGGCCTGCCACGAGCCACCACGCCAGGGTACTGGTTTCCCCCGCAATGTCGTGATCACCTCGTGGCTCTGAGCGGGGTAGCCCTCATAGCCGCTCGTGGTCAGCTCCCAGACATTGCCGGCCAGGTCGAGTGCGCCGCAGGCGGTAGTACCCGTGGGGCAGCAGCCGACCGGCGCCGGTCGGCCGGGGCCACTCTCGCTGAAGATCGCCAGCGCGGGCGTCGGCCTGTCGTCGCCCCAGGGGTAGCGCCGCCGATCTGCTAGGCCGTTCCACGCTGCGGCCACTTCCCACTCGGCCTCCGTTGGTAGGCGGAGCTGGTAGCCCTCGGGCAGCCCATCGGCGAACTGCTGGCTCAGCCAGGTGCAGAAAGCCGTCGCTTCATGCCAGCTTACCCCGATCACCGGCTGGCTTGCGCCGCGGTAGGGCGCTTCATCCCACCAGCGGGGCTGTCCGACGCCGGCGCCGCTGCGCTTCCAGCGCCAGCTTGCTGGCTCCCACCAGCGCTGGGCGTCGGCGCTGTAGCCGACCGCGACAAATGGCTCGTACTGGGCTACTGTGATGGCGAAGCGCGCGACCCAGAATGGGGCGAGCTCGATCTGGCTTGTGGCCTGCTCCGGCTCCCACCCGCCGACGATGTAGCTGCCGGAGGGCAGGTAGCACCAGTATGGCGGAGCCTGGTATGCGTTCCAGGGGCGCGCACCGCTGCCCAGCGGGCGCCGAGCCAGTTCGCGTCGCCATTCGTCGGGGTGCCGTGGATAGCGGGGGTCGCCCAGCCGCCCGGCGAGCGCACCCGCGCGGCGTCGCGTCGCCGGTCGCACGGCGGCGTTTTCGGCCAGCCTGGCCGCCAGTGTAGCGACACTGGCTACGCCTGTGTATTGGTCGAGCAGCAACGCCAGGTCGGCGAGAGTCTGATCGACATCAATCGCAGGAGCGGTAGCCTTCCCACTCCTGCTTGGCGGGCGCGTTAAGGTCTTGCTAGCGCGTTCGGCCCCTTGCCGCTGTAACTCCCGCCGCGCGCGCTCCAACTCGGCCGCATCAGGCCTGGGCAACGGGCCGTGGCCAAGGAGCCGCTCGTAGAGCGTCACCGCCTGCCGCCACTGCTCACGCGCCACAAGCTCACGCGCCCGCCTCAGCTCTGTAGCATCGGGGGCGTGCTCCGAGATGGGCGGGGCCGGGGGCGGAGGCTGGTCGGTGAGGCGCAGATCCTCAGGCTGGGGCGTGGACGGAGCCGAGGGGGGAGGCTGGCCGGTGGGCAGCAAGTCCGCAGGGGGGTAGAGTTCAAGCTCGGCCGCGCGCACCCGCAGGGCACGCAACAGCCTGCGGAAGCCGTCGGGCTCGTAGAGGCTCACCCACTGCCAGCGAGCCAGCCGCTCGGGTACCGGGCAATCGACCAGGCGTAGCGGGATGAGAAAGATGCTGTCGGGCGGCTGACGCTCGGCGACGTCGAGCGCGAAGGTGATCTCGTGTTGGAGATAGCCGGTGCCGGCCTGTGAGGCGTGCGAGAGGCAGATCAGCACAACATCGGCAGCTTCGACCGCCCGCGGGATCTCACGACGCCAATCCTGGCCGGGCAGCAGATCCTCCTCATCGAGCCAAGGATCGATCTGGGCCGCACGCAGGCGCTGGTAGAGGGCGCGCACCACCGCCTTATCCACGGCCGCGTGGCAGAGGAAGACGCGTAAGCGTCTGGTGTGCGGAAGTGGTAAAGCTGTGCTCCCTCGTGTCAGCCTAGAGCGGGCTGAAATGCGTGTCCCAACCTGGGGCGATTTTCTCCGCCGTGGCCTCGTCGTGGCCGGAGAGGGCGGCGGTGAGCTTATGGGCGCATCGTGGTAGATGTTTAGCTGGAACAGGTGCCCGCCGATGACATCGCGGATCGTGACATCGCCGACCTGACTGCCCTGGCCAAAGGCCACTGTCGTCGTGGCCGCCTGGGCCTGCTGGCCAACCAGCGCCTTGAGCAGTGCCGCGAGATGAGGATCGGTAAGCACCTGCTCGCGAAAGCGCTCGACGCTTAGCTGCCCCTCGACTAGATCGGCGAGCAGGCGGGCCAGGCTGGCAGCGTATGGGCCGCCCTTAAACTCCAGGGCCGCCCGCATGCTCTGCTCGAAGGCAGATGCGAAGGTTACGCCGGTGGGATGCTCATCGCCAGGGACCATCAGAGGATCAACCCGAGCCGCCGTCGCTCCTCGCGGCCCTGCATCGCGCAGATCTGGTCGAACGAAGGGTTCTTCTGTATCAGATCAACGATATTTTGCCAGTGAATACGGATTAGCTGCGCGTCCTGCGAGAACTCAACCCCTGTGTAGGGGTTCGACTCCATTACCAGGCGCACCAGGCCGATACACTCGCCTTCCTTAAACTCGACCATCTGATCGTCGCGGTTGGTATAGACGGTCGCTTGACCA
>JAAXUL010001047.1 GCA_013336035.1 Chloroflexales bacterium | reverse complement strand
CCGGCGCCGGGGCCACGACGGCGAGGGCGGCGAGCAGCACGGCGAGGATGCGCCGGGCCGCGCGAGGCCCGGGTGTCGAGGGCGATCTGGGCTGGCTCATGGCCTCTCCTCAGCGCAGCACAAAGGGTAGAAAGAGTCGCTCACGGGTCTCAGCCGGGGCCGCCGTCATCAGAGCGTAGAAGGTGAAGCGGGTGATCGGGGCGCTCGCATAGGCCTCATCGGCCCATACCGTGCTGCCCGCCGCGTCCCAGCGGCGGCCCGCCGCGTCCCAGGCGTAGATCGCCAGGCTTGCCAGCTCGTCGGGGGTGAGCGCGGCCGGATCGTAGAAGAGGCGCAGACTCATGGGCTGCTCCGTCAGGGCCAGGGCGCCCGAGGCGCGCAGGCTGTAGCTGCGCCCGGCCAGGCGCAGGCCGGCGGGCGCGGGGCCGGGCGGGGCGTAGCTTGGCGCCGCGGCGAGGTAGGTGCCGGCGCTGAAGGTGTCGGGGTTGATGATCGAGAGCGCCAGGCCGCCGTCATCGGTGGCCAGCAGCTCGCCCGTCGCCCCGGCGGGCACCGGGACGCGGGTGAAGACCAGCTCGCCGCTGTCGAGCCCCCCGGTCGTGGTGATGCTCAGCCCGGCGCTGACGCTCTGGGCCGCGGCGAAGCCGGGCACGCTGGTGACGTAGCTCTCGAGCGTGTCCGAGTAGGCCATGGTGTACGAGCCCTTGTTGCCTGAGGGCCCGAAGAGCAGGTTGGTGAAGAGCTGGCCGCCGATCTCGCCGAGGCCGCCGGCCTGGACGAGCACCGACTGGCCGTCGTCGGCGGGGACTACGATCAGGGCGGGGCGCAGGGCGGGCGTCTGGGCGGGGGCGAGTTGCGCGACGCCTGGTTCGGCTGTAGCATAGCTGGGCGGCATGATGGTCAGAGCGAGCAGCGCCAGGGCCGCGCCGAGCAGGCGGGCCCCAAGACGCCAGGCCACGATGCGAGTGTCCACCACCGGTCCCTCCTCAGAGTAGTAGCTGCTATGGATGATCGACCTGATGGCGCCGCCCCGCCCGCCAGGGCTGGGGGAGAGGCGCTGATCGCGGCCTTCTTCGAGGCTATGTCCCGGCGCGAGATCGAGCGCTGCGAGGCGATCCTCGCCGCCCTCGCCGCCGAGCCTGGTCGCGAGCAGTGGTGTGTGTACTTCACGGCGCTGCTCGTCAACGAGCGCGACCACAATTACGGCCGCGCCGAGGGCCTGCTGCGCGGCCTGCTGGCCGAGGGCCCCGAGCCCGCCCTGGCCGGGCGCGTCCCGCTGGCCCTCGGGCGCACCTACGACTATCAGGGCCGCTGGGCCGAGGCCATCGCCGCCTACGAGCAGAGCCTGCCCGTCTTCGCCGCTCGCGGCGCCGTGGCCGACCAGGCCCGGGCCTGGAAGCAGATCGCTATCGCCTACCGGAACGGCTTCGCCCAGGGCGACTTCGGCCCCGAGGCCCTGGATCTGGCCGAGGGCTACTGCCGCCAGGCCCTCGCCGCGCTGCCACCCGCCGAGGCCGCGCCGCCCGATATGGCCTGGCTGGTCGGCTCGGTCTGGAACACCCTGGGCCTGATCGCGATGAACCAGGGCCGCTGGGACGAGGCGGTGGCCTGCTACGAGCGCGACCTGGCTATCGCCGAGGCCCAGGGCGACCGCTACGGCGCCGGGGTCTCGCGGCTCAACCTTGGCGAGATCTACCACGGGCTGGGGCGCCTGGCCGAGGCCGGGGCCGCCTACGCCGAGGCCCTCGCCACCGTGCGCGAGTTTGGCGACCGCTTCCTCGAGGCCGATGTGCTCGCCAACCAGGCCCTGCTGCTTCAGGCCCAGGGGGCAGATGAGGCGGCCCTGGCCCGCTTCGCCGAGGCTGTCGCGGTGATCGAGGTCCTGCGCGCCGGGGTCAGCTCCGAGGAGGCCCGGGCGGCCTTCTTCGCCACCGCGGCCGACACCTACGCCAACGCCGTGCTGCACTGTCTGGGGGGCGGCCAGAGCAGGCTGGCCTTCGCTTATGTCGAGCGAGCCCGCTCGCGGGCCTTCCTCGACACCCTGGCGGCCGGCTCGCCCGACCTGCCCGAGCGCTTCGCGGCCGCCCCCCTCGATCTGGCCGAGGTGCAGGCGACGCTTCCGGCCGACGCCCTGCTGCTCGAGTATTTCACCACCGGGCTGGTCGAGGCCGGCGGTGGGCCGGCCGGGACGGCGCGGCGCCACCGCTTCCCGCCGCCGCGCACGCTGCTCTTCGCGATCACCCGCGACGAGGTCGCCGTCCACGACCTGGGGCTGGCGCCGAACAGCCTGCTGCCGGCCCTGCTCGACAGCGTGGTCGAGCGGCATTTCCTGCGGCCCGAGGTGCGCCGGCGCCTCTTCACTATGCTGCTCGGCCCCGTGTCGGCGGCGCTGGCCCGGGCCCGGCGGCTCTATCTGGTGCCCCACGGGCCGCTGCACTATATCCCTTTCCAGTCGCTGATCGCGCCCGACGGCGACACCCTGCTGCGCGGCGGCGGGCCCGAGCTGGTCTACGGCCCTAGCGCGACCGTGCTCTTTCAGGCGGCCGGCGGGCCCGGCCCTGGCAGAGATCTGCTGCCGCTGCTGGCCTGCGGCGCCAACGGCGAGGGCGCGACCCGGCTGCGCTTCGCCGAGGAGGAGGCCCGCGCTGTTGCCCGGCTCGCGGGGGGCGACGCGCTGCGGGGCCTCGAGCTTGGCCGCGCGGCCCTCTACGAGCGGGCGCCGGCCTACAGGCTGCTGCATCTCTCCTGCCATGGCGCGTTCGACTCCGCGCGGCCCCTCGAGTCGGCCCTCTATCTTGGCCCGAACGAGCGGCTCACCGCGCTCGACATCATCCAGGGGCCGCGTCTCAGCTGCGAGCTGGTCGTCCTGAGCGCCTGCGAGAGTGGCCTGAGCCGGGTGCGCCGCGGCGACGAGCTGGTGGGCCTGGTGCGGGCCTTTCGCTACGCCGGGGCCGCGGCTGTGCTCAGCACGCTCTGGCGCGTGGACGAGCGCTCGACGCGCATCTTTATGGAGCTGTTCTACCGCCGCGTGCAGACGGGCGCCGGCTTCGCCGCCGCCCTCGCCGCCGCCCAGCTCGAGCTGCGCCGCCTGACGCGGCGCGCGGCCCGCGAGATGCTGCTGGGCGCCCTCGCCAATGATCTGCTCGAGGGTC